>CAYPBX010000429.1:0-3190 GCA_964409075.1 uncultured Candidatus Obscuribacterales bacterium | reverse complement strand
CTCAAGCGGCAAATTTAAACTGTCGTTGCCGGCAAAAAGGGTTGACGCCAGACAACTCAGATATAGCTCCTGTTCTCACCTTCCAGTCCTCCTGAGGACGTGACACATGTAAGCGTTCTAAATATTGATTCTAAGCGGAAGGGTTGACAAAGTCAAACTTTAGATATAGTCTAAAAATGTAACCGATCGAACGAGGATGAGCGATGTCGGCGGTAGATATTGAGGCGTTGCTTGTTTCACACGGCGTCAAACCTACTGCCCAGCGCATGGTAATTGCGGCTTATCTAGCAGAAACCCATTGTCATCCGACAGCCGAAGACATACGAAAGGCTGTCGCCTCGCAGCTGCCGGTTGCCATGTCACGCGCTACTGTCTACAACACGCTGAAAACGTTAGTTGAGGCTGGAGTAATTCGCGAGGTAGTTACAGAGGCCGGCAGGACCAGATATGACGCTAACATGACCAGGCACCACCACTTTGTCGATATTCGTACAGGTGCGGTTAGTGACATTCCCTGGCAAGCTGTTCCTAAGCTGCCGTACAGGCTGGCTGGCAAATACAAGGTAAAGAGTTATGAAATTACCCTCTTTGGTGAGAAGGAGGAATAGGCAGACAAATTTTTTTCACTTGTAAGTAGACTAAGTCTAATAATAGAGTCAATCTAGAGGAGAGACAACTATGAGTACAGGAAAAGAGAAGATAACAAGGACTGAGAAGAATCTGGAGGCTGCTTTTGCAGGAGAAGCTATGGCAAATCGCAAATATCTTTACTTTGCCAAACTAGCCAGGGACCTAGGTGCTGAGGATGTGGCCAAGCTATTTGAGGAGACGGCCCATCAAGAGACAGGGCATGCCTTCGCACATCTGGATCTGCTTTATCCTGAGTCCGAAATGACGGTCGAGCGTCTGCTCAAGGCGGCTATCGTCGGCGAGCTATACGAGACGAGACAGATGTATCCCGAGTTTGAGCGTATCGCCCGGGAGGAAGGCAACAAGAAGGCAGTGGCCGAGTTTCAGGAGCAGGCAGCCGAGTCGAAGGCGCATGCCGAAATCTTTGCTCAGGCCGCGAAGCGCTTCAAGGCGCTGAGGCTGGTCGAAGCCTACCATGCCAGGCGCTATCAAAGTGCTCTTGATCGGTTCCGCAACGCAAGCTGAGCCGTGAGCATCGTTGGGTGTATACAAACCTGATGAGAGGACTGGTCTAATTCTGCATAGGTTCAGGTCTAGTATCATCAATTCCTATTCCTGTCCATTGCAGGACGCTTTTCTTGCGGCAGGGTGGAGCCACTGTCCATGGTGACGGATGACGAAGAGCCTTGCTCGGTAGCGGCTCCTTCGGTGCTCTTTTTCGGAGCAGGCGCCTTCTCGATGACTCGAGACAAATTTTTGATCTGTGCCAGCTTGTTTCTTATATATGTGTTTTCAGGCTGAATCCTGAGCGCCTTTGTGAAAGCCTGGCTAGCTGCAATGTACTTACCCTGCTGGAAGAGCAATGTGCCCAGGTTGTTATAAGCTGCCACAAAGCGCGGATCAATCTCTGTAGCTTTGGAAAGACAGCGTGCAGCCTCATCGAGCTCACCTGTGCCTGCTAAAACGACACCCAGATCATTGAGCAGCTCCGCTTTGTTTCTGCCCAGACGAAGCGCCTCCTGATAGTGGATTATGGCCTCGTCAATCAGTCCCTTTACGGACAGGGTGCGCCCGTACATGTGATGAGCAAAGGCGTTGCCGGGCTCCAGCTCGAGCGCATTTTTGTACAGGTGAAGTGCTCGATCGTAGTCTCCTCGATTGTGGGCGGTGCCGGCGTCCCGAATGAGTCTCGGGGCGTTCGCCTGCGCGGGAGCTGCCTGCAAGTCAATTAGAAGCCAGACTGCCAGCACCAGATAAAAAAACGCCAGCTCCCTTGCCTGTCTGCTGATGCTGCGGCTCCTCGAGACTGACAGCTGGCAGTTCACAGGAACATACGCAGAACTCGAGCCTGTATTGCCTGTCGTTGCCTGCATGCGGATTTTTCTGCCTCTGTCTCTTAGTGGTCCGGTCACCGTTGTAGCTATCCTGCCCGCCGCAGCCTCTCGGCGGCCTTACCAGATAATAGCGCGAGCCATCTGGGGTTTTTTCATCAAGTCATTTAAACAGCAACCCTTGCCCTCAGGATGATACCGGATCAGGAGGACCGACGGGTGAGCTCCCTTAAGTTGGATGTGCCTGTGCCTGCTGGCGGAAGAAATCTACATGCATGGGTGCAAGGGGCGTGTTGCCCAGGATTAGGTCAGCGGACTTCTCGGCAATCATGATAACAGGTGCATAAATGTTGCCATTGGTAACATACGGCATTACCGATGCGTCCACGACGCGCAGCCCGTCGACTCCATGCACTTTCATGGAGCCTGGATCGACAACGGAGCCGGAAGCCACTCCCATGGAAGCAGTACAGGAGGGATGCAAGGCTGTTTCAGCCTCGCGTGCCACCCAGGCGAGTATCTCCTCATCGGACTGGATGGCAGGACCGGGCGAGATCTCTCCAGCGTTGAACTCAGACAGCGCTTCTTGGCTCAAGATATGCCGGGCTGAGCGGACCGCCTCCACCCATTCGCGGCGGTCCTTTGGCGTGGAGAGGTAATTGAAGCGCAGGCTTGGGTAGATATGCGGATCGGCCGAGCGTATCTGCACATATCCACGCGCATCTGAGTTCATCGGGCCAACGTGCACCTGGTAGCCATGCCCGCCTGCGGGTGCTGAGCCGTCATAGCGAATCGCAAGCGGTAGAAAGTGGAACTGGAGGTTTGGATAGGCGACCTCATCGTTGCTGCGCACGAAGCCACCGGCCTCGAAGTGGTTGGTGGCGCCGGGGCCTTTACGGAGAAAGAGCCACTGAAAGCCGATCCATGGCTTCGCCCACCACTGGAGCGCCGGGTAGAGGCTAACAGGTTTCTTGCAAGCATGCTGTACATAGACCTCGAGATGATCCTGGAGGTTCTCGCCAACGCCGGGCAGGTCTGCCACCACCGGGATGCCCAGTCGGCTCAGATTGCTTGCATTGCCTATGCCTGAAATTTGCAGGAGCTGTGGTGAATTGATGGCCCCGCCGCAGAGGATTACCTCGCTTGCAAAAGCATGCTCTGTCCGTCGGTATTGCCTGTATTCGACCCCTACTGCCCGCCTGCCCTTAAAGAGAATGCGCTCACTGAAG
>CAYPBX010000428.1:0-3213 GCA_964409075.1 uncultured Candidatus Obscuribacterales bacterium | reverse complement strand
GGGCTGCTTCGCTCCACTCCCTGAGCATGGTATCAGGAAGCGCTCTGCACGCTGGTTCGCCACCGGCGGAGTGCGCTCAATAATCCCTCGCCCATCAAGCAAGGCGCAGCACTCGGACCTACGAGTGCGCAGCCGAGCGTGGCGGCAGCGGAGGAAGCGGCGTAGCCGCTGACGGAGCGCTTACAAAAGGATTTACTCGATGATCTTGGAGACCATGCCGCGAGCGACGGTACGCCCGCCTTCGCGGATGGCAAACGGCATGCGCTCCTCGATGGCAACTGGCTGAATGAGCTCCACCTCGATGCTGACGTTGTCCCCCGGCATGACCATCTCAACGCTCTCCGGCAGCTTAATCGCTCCAGTCACATCCGTTGTGCGGATGTAGAACTGGGGCCTGTAGCCGGCGAAAAAGGGCGTGTGCCGCCCGCCGTCCTCCTTGGTGATCACGTAGATCTCAGCGGAGAACTTGGTGTGTGGCTTGATGGAGCCTGGTGCTGCAATCACCTGCCCTCTCTCCACCTGATCCTTCTCGATGCCTCGCATGAGCACGCCGACGTTGTCGCCAGCGATGCCTTCGTCGAGCGTCTTCTGGTACATCTCGACGCCGGTGACTACCGTCTTGCGCGTTTCGGCCAGACCAATGATCTCAACGTTGTCGCCCACCTTTACCTTGCCGCGCTCTATCCGTCCTGTAGCGACGGTGCCACGGCCGGTGATTGAGAAAACATCCTCAACAGCCAGGAGGAACGGTTTGTCGATATCCCGGTCCGGAGTTGGTATGTGCGCGTCGACTGCGTCCAGGAGCTCGAAAACGCACTTGGCATCGGCATCATCGCTCTTGCAGGAGCTCTCCGAGGCTTTCAGGGCCGAGCCACGAACAATAGGGATGTTGTCGCCGTCGAAGTCGTACTTGCTTAAGAGCTCGCGTACCTCCATCTCGACTAGATCTAGCAGCTCAGGGTCGTCGACCTGATCGCATTTGTTAAGGAAGACAACGATGTGCGGCACGTTTACCTGGCGGGCCAGGAGGACGTGCTCGCGGGTCTGTGGCATCGGCCCGTCGGCTGCCGACACGACCAGAATCGCTCCATCCATCTGTGCTGCGCCTGTAATCATGTTCTTGATGTAATCAGCATGCCCCGGGCAGTCGACGTGGCTGTAGTGGCGGATGTCAGTCTCGTACTCGACGTGCGCAGTATTGATGGTGATACCGCGTGCCTTCTCCTCGGGAGCTGCATCGATCTCTTCGTACTTTTTCTCCTTGGCCTTGCCAGCCAGAGCCAGGCATTTGGTTATGGCTGCCGTCAGCGTGGTCTTGCCATGGTCGACGTGCCCGATCGTTCCCACGTTGACGTTCGGTTTGGTGCGTTCGTACTTTTGTCGGGCCATTATCTATTACCTCTCCTCATCTAAGCTTGGTCAACCTGTAAAATCCGCTACCCGCACAACTCCCGGCATCTGCCTGGGTGTCGTCTTTCCTTGCCGGAAAAGCTGGAGCCCATGACGAGATTCGAACTCGTGACCTCCCCCTTACCAAGGGGGTGCACTACCCCTGTGCTACATGGGCATGCTGCCTGAGATAGCCTCCTTATGCATTTGGCCTCCGAGTTTACTCGTCAAGTTTACCCGAATCGTAGATTCACCTTACAGATTCATTTCTCCAGGGAGCAAGGTAGGGGTTTGGGCGGAGTTGGATTCGAACCAACGTAGGCTTTCGCCAGCGACTTTACAGGCCGCCTCCTTTAACCACTCGGACATCCGCCCTCAAGCCGGTGATGGGATTCGAACCCGCAACCTACGGTTTACAAAACCGTTGCTCTACCGTTGAGCTACACCGGCAAGCTTGGCAGCAGAATAAAAATTCTACAAATGCGCCTAAACTGTGTCAAATTCTAGCTTGAGTTGGCGAACAGCTTCGTAAAGGACAATGCCGGTGGCAACCGATGCATTGAGCGATTCTGTTGTACCAAGCATCGGGATTGAAAGGAAAAGATCGCAGCGTTCCTTAACGAGCCGTCCCAGTCCTCTGCCCTCGGCGCCGATAACCAGAATTAGCGGTCTGACCAGGTCGCAGTCGCTGTAGATCATAGAAGCCGAGCTATCGAGCCCCAGCGCCCAGAAACCCTTTGCCTTGAGCGTTTCGATTGTGGCCGCTGAGCTGTCAATCTCTATTACAGGCAGGCTGGCCAGTGCGCCAGCGCTTACCTTGGCAACAGCAGCCGTCAACCGGGCCGAGCGTCGCCTGGGCAAAAGGAGAGCTTTGACTCCGCTAGCTTCAGCTACCCGCACAATTGCGCCTAGATTGTGCGGATCCTCGATGCCATCGAGCAAGACTAGCTTGAATCCGTCCATATTTTTTGCCTGGCTTGCCCGGCGGCATTTTTCGCTTTCAATCATATCCATAAGCGCAGGCAAGGAGAGGCGCTCCTTGGTCTGCCTGAAAGCGACTACACCCTGATGGCTGGCGCCTGATCCTGCCAGGCTGTCGAGGCGTCGCCTGTCTGCGTGCTGAATTGGTATCTTCAGGTGGCGGGCCAGGCGCTGGATCTCCTCCAGGCGCTCATCAGCTTTCAGGTTGGTGGCCAAAAGAATCTTACTTATGGGAGCAGTCGCTCTGGACCTGGCTGCCATAGCCTTCAGGTAGGAGAGCACCGGGTGCCTGCCGTAAACCAGCTCGGCAGGAGCCATGGCTTGTATATCTTTCCTGTGGCGGGCGTTTGCGGTTTTTACCATGGACAGTGATGCCAGGCGCGCTTATATATATGTATAGACTGGCAGAATAGATTGTAACGTCAGCTCCCGGAGCGCGTATGAATGAGAATGCCCTGGCAGCGAGGTGGAAGACGCGGGCCCACGCGTCTGCAGCCGAGCGGCTCAGGCGCGGAGGCGGTGGCTTCGCCACCGCCGGAGCGCTTAAAATAGATGCTTTTTGACGTGTTTTTCTTCGGCTTTCCCATCGTCCTGGCTATCTGCCTGGGGGCGCTTGCTCTACGCGAGGCCGATGCAAGATTCTGGCGCCCGGCCTTCTGCCTGGTTGCCTATCTTACCTTCTATCTGATCGGCGGTCGCGAGGTGCTTTTGTATCTTGTAGTGGCTATGATGATGGGTGGCGGCTGGCTGTCGGTAGGTGGTACGTCTCCACCGCTCTAGTACCGACTTGCACAAGACCCTGAACGCTCATAGGGGCGCGTTGCACGCGCCCGGGCGGATGCA
>CAYPBX010000427.1:0-3215 GCA_964409075.1 uncultured Candidatus Obscuribacterales bacterium | reverse complement strand
GATCATGCCTAGTCTCGTGGGCTCGGAGATGTGTATAAGAGACAGAGCCAGCCGACAGTTCGGCTACATTCTGAGTGCCGCGGATATTGTTGGTCACCGCCTCGCTGACATTCCCCTCCATGAGAGGCACATGCTTCTGGGCAGCGGCATGGAAAACCACCTCCGGCCTGTGCCGCGAGAAGACATTGACCATGCGATCGTAATCCCTTATGTCACCAATGACAGGAACCAGCTCCACCGGCTCGGGCCGCTGCTTGAGCTCTTCGGAGATATAAAACATGCTGTTTTCGCCCTTTCCCAGCAGGATAAGCCTCTCCGGCTGAAACCGCACAATCTGACGGCAGAGCTCGCTGCCTATGGAGCCACCGGCCCCGGTGACCAGGACACGCCTACCCTCAACATAACCGGCGATTGACTCGCTGTCCAACTCCACCGGCTCACGCCCGAGCAGATCCGCCAGCGAAACATCTCTCAGCTGGCTTATGCTCACCCTGCCGTTGATCAACTCGAAAAGCCCGGGCAGAATGCGGGTCTCAACCTCAGCCTGCCGACAGATATCAACTATGCGCCTGACCTCTGCTGGAGGCGCTGACGGCATGGCAATTATCACCTGATCGATGAAAAGATCGTCCACAAGGCGCGGCAGGTTGGCGGTGGCACCATATACGGTAACGTGGCCTATGCGCCTTTTAAGCTTCTGCGGGTCGTCGTCGACCAGACCGACTACATCCACTCCCAGATCCCTTCTTTGTGCCAGCTCCTTGAGCACCATCTGCCCTGCATCGCCTGCACCGACAACAAGCGCTCTGCGCCTCACCGGCTGCCGCCAGTGGCGCCTCTGGCTGTGCTCCGTCTGCAACCGGCGCAATATGCGCGGGCTTGCAATAAGGAAGAAGCTGAGCCCGGTCTCGATAAAGATAATGCCGAAGGAGAGATGGCTGCCGGCAACAAAGGTAAGACCCAGGGCTCTGGCGATCATGATGACTGTGGTGACAACGATGGTCGAACAGGCAAGTTCAGCCAGCTCGGTCAGCCCTGTGTACCTCCACAGGCGACGGTAGACCCCGAAGCCCCAATTGGCTCCCAGACGCAGCCCTACAAGGGCAGGCAAAAGCAGCATGAGCTGGTGCGTGTACGGGGCGACCAGATGCCCATCAAAGCGAATGAGATACGCCCCTGCCAGTCCCAGACAGACAAGGCAGCCGTCGAGCACGACCTGGAGAATGCGCATCCAGCCAAGGCGGACAAGCCATCGACCTCGGCTCTCGCTATCTGGCAGCAAGGCTTTTGGGCTTGGATGGCGATCAGCATTCATAGCGCGACTCTCAGCCAAAAAGGTGACCGGTTCACAGGGTAAGCTCTCTCAATCGGTGGTGGCATCCCCACAAGGATCTTCAGCTCCCCCTGATATTCAAAGCCCTCAATAGTTTCTCCCCAGGTCCCATCCAAGCTGCCCGCGAGCTTGTGACCTCACTAGCTGAACTAACATCCTAAAGGAAAATGAAGCAGTGCTGCTCAAAGATGTCATATCTTAACATCGCTTGTCAGCCTCGGTCCTGGCTAGAATCTCACTATCCAGTGTCCTGCCTCAAACTCCCGTGCGACATGCAAAGCGCTGGACCATGCTCAGCGCGGGCGATGCATGGCATAGCCTCTGCAATCTCAAGGCAACGCATGCAAGACAGCACACCAGCTATCATGCTTCCGGCAGCTGCTGCTGTCCTTTAGCTACCCAGAAGCGCACCTTCTCAGGTGGTACGCTAACAAGTCTGGCCGCCCCGACCACTGCCTGTTCATGGGTCAAATCAAGCTTTCTCAGCTCCTTATACTTCTGCCTGGCCAGGCGCTCGAGCGGATTGCCGCTGCCGCCTGCTGTAGCCAGAAAGATGAGGCCCGCAGTGACAGCCAGTCCGACCAGGGCTGTAATCAAGGCCGGCATTACTCTTGCAGTGTCGAACTCGGTGGACATTCTGCCCATGAGGAAGTGGGCGATAACCTGAAAAGCAATGAAGGCTGCAATCAAAACCCAGGGTGGTATGCCGAAGCCCTCGGTCAAATCAAGCGGCGGCTCGTTTTTGAAAATCTTGTAGCGTGAGTCCAAGAACGCGCCGGCGGGGTTGATTCTCCGCTCGGGGAAAAAGTTAAGGTAGGCTCCGATGAGTCCGGCAGTTAGCAGGCCCGGACCGATGAAGAAGCTCTCAGGCTCTGACTCGAGAGAAAACCCCAGGATCATCCAGCCGCCCACCAGGCAACTCAATACCACTATGAAGAGCCGTCCTGTGCCCAGGCGCGTCTCAACTGTCGATCCGAACACCCACAAAAAGTAAACGCCAGGTAGAAACTGCCAGATATTGAGCTGATAGAAGGTCGCCAAGAGCATGTTCCTCAGTATCTCTATAAAGTTACCGGACTGGTAAAGGTAGAGAAACTTGCCCGGGCAGAAGGCATTATCCTTCGCGTGCAAAAGGCCATTGGCTGCTACTTGAGCAAACCCCCACAGGCACATCAAAAGCAAAACAGCTGTCAACCAAGGTCTGACAGCCGATATCTCTCTCGGCTTTTTCTGATACTTGACTACATCCATTTACTAAATCACCTAAATACAATTCCACTTACTGCAAGGCCTTAATGTTCTCACACAACGAAGCGATGCTGCCACCTCTTTCTCAATCGACAAAGCACAAGGGGCGATTCCGGGCATCGCCTGGCGACTTCTACCGGGGTTTTGCTCTGGTCACCAGATGGCAGGTGAGGCACCTGAACCCAACGCCGTTCGCTTAACGACATTTAATTGCTGCCGCTTGTGTTATGTTGCACGGAATTTTTGAGAAAGGACACCAGTATTGACTCTCCAGCTGGCAGTGAAACCAGCCATGACCACATTCCTCAATCGGGAACGGCATTGCATCTGATCCAGCACTAGCGGCATATAGCTCAAACGACAATATTGACCAGCTTATCCGGCACTACAATAACCTTCTTCACCGGCTGATTGTCGATTCTCAATCTCACCTTCTGATCCTCGAGCGCCACCGCCTCGGCCTCCGGCTTCGCCAGCCCTCTGGGCGCTGCTATCTTGTTAACGATGCGCCCGTTGACCTGCAGCACCAACTCGATCTCCTCCTCAATAGTCAGCCGTTCATCGAAAGCAGGCCAGGAAGCCAGGTGAATGGTTTCGTCATCGGCAGCCCAGCCTCCTTTGTGCCAGAGCTCCT
>CAYPBX010000426.1:0-3218 GCA_964409075.1 uncultured Candidatus Obscuribacterales bacterium | reverse complement strand
CTGTTAAATAGAGCGCTGTGGCATCTACGGCTTGGTGGTCACCGCAGCACCGCCAAAGTCGATGCCGGCATCGGGAAAGGGATTGTTGACCTTGAGCTCCTCCAGGCGCTTTGTACCTATCTCCTTCAAGATCTTGCCCTTTTTCAGCAGCTTGTCGTTCTCTCCCTTCTTGCCTTGCTCGATAAGAGCCTCAGCCTTCGCGACGAGCTTCTGTGCATGCCTGACGCTCGCCCGGTATTTTTTCTGCATGCGCTTCTCGTCATCGGTGTAGTCTCCGCCACCGGCAGGCAGCTGCCGCGTGGCTGCCGCCTGAGCCGCGTCGGCGCCGGGATTGGCTCCTTCCGGCATGCTGCTGCCGAAAAACCCGTTGTAGTCCTGGGCTAGGGCTTGACTGCCCGCGGACAGGAGGACTATAAGTGCTGCCAGATTTGGTTTCCTCATCGACTTTCTCCTTCAATGTGCGGTTGAAGCATTGAGCGCTGCCTCAAGCAGTGTTGAGCGACTCCAGGTAGGGGCTTCTTGTTTCATGGAAGTCAGTAGCTTTCTCGAACATGTAGGCTGCATTCAGAACCTTGCCATCACCAAGGGCCGGCGCCAGAATCTGCAGTCCCACCGGCAGACGCTTGCTCGTAAGTCCACACGGCACAGAGATGCCAGGCAGCCCGGCCAGGTTTCCCGGGATGGTAGCAATATCGGTGAGATACATCTGCAGGGGATCCTCAATCCTGGAGCCAATCTCAAATGCCACCACAGGCGATGTCGGGCTCACCAGGAGGTCGAAGCGCGAGAACGCCCGGCTGAACTCCTCAGTAATCAGCCGGCGCACCTGCTGGGCCTTTTTGTAGTATGCATCGTAGTACCCCGAGCTGAGCGCATATGTGCCCAGCATGATGCGGCGTTTCACCTCCGGTCCGAAGCCTTCCCTGCGTGTCCTCTCGTACATGCCGATCAGATCGTCGGCATCCTTTGCTCTGTAACCGTATCTGACACCATCATAGCGAGCAAGATTTGCCGAGGCCTCGGCCGGCGCGATGATGTAATATGCAGAAACGGCATATCTCAACTTCGGCATGCTTACCTCGTCAACCTCAGCACCGAGATTTTCGAACACTTTGACCGCTTGCACCACTGCCTGCCTGACCTCGTCTTCGGTGCCCTCGCCCATTAGCTCATCGATCACGCCGATGCGCACATCGGATAGATCCGCCTTTAGCTCCGACAATAAATCAGGCAGCGGCTCGGGCAAGGAGGTGGAGTCCCTGCGGTCGTGTCCGGCCACACAAGACAGAGTAATGGCAGCATCCTCAACACATCGTGAAAGCGGACCGATCTGATCCAGGCTGGAAGCGAAGGCTACCAGCCCGAAGCGGGAGACACGCCCATATGTGGGCTTCATGCCGACAACACCGGACAGCGCTGCCGGCTGCCTGATGGACCCGCCCGTATCGGAGCCGAGCGCCACCGTCGACATACCCGAACCTACTGCCACCGCCGAGCCACCGGAGCTGCCGCCGGGCACGCAATCCAGGCTCCAGGGATTGCGCGTCGCCTTGAATGCAGAGTTCTCGGTCGAGCTGCCCATGGCAAACTCATCCAGATTGGTCTTGCCGATGATTACAGCTCCGCTGTCGATGAGCCTCTCGATGGCAGTCGCTTGATAAGGCGAGACATAATGCTCGAGCATGCGGCTCGAGCAGGTCGTCGGGTAGCCGGGTAGACAGATGTTGTCCTTAACAGCAACTGGAATACCCGCCATTGTCGGGAGCGGGTCACCGGCAGCTACAAGGGCATCGATCCTCTCAGCCTGTGCTCTGGCGAGCTTCTCTGTTGTCGTATTGAAGGCATCCAGATCCGGCTCGCAAGTCTCAATTTGCCTCAAATGCACATCCAGTATCTCCTGAGCCGATACCGCCTTCGCGATTAAAAGCTGCCGCAGCTGCCCTATCGTCTTGCCGATCAATTCAGTCATCTTGCCTGCCAGGCAGCAACTACAGGTACTGCCTTATGCCTGCGCGGGTCAGCCTGAAGTCCTGCCCAGTGTACTACCGGCAAGCTTCCGGAAGATGAGACATGCATTATGACCGCCAAAGCCGAAACTGTTCGACATGGCCACATCGACCGGGAACCTGCGGCGAGCCACATTGGGAGTGTAATCGAGATCACAGTCAGGGTCAGGATTGTCCAGATTGATTGTCGGTGGAATCGCAGCATCGCCAATTGCAAGAACGCAGGCAGCAGCCTCAATCGCGCCTGCCGCGCCCAGCAGGTGCCCGGTCATAGACTTGGTGGAGCTGATCGCCAGGCGATGGCTCTCGGCATGCTCTCCGAAGACTCGCTTCAATGCCACGGTCTCCGCCACGTCGCCAATCGGTGTCGAGGTTCCGTGCGCGTTGACATAGGTTACATCCCCGGGATCGAGCCCGGCATCGGCAAGCGCCATCTCCATCGCTCTCACCGCTCCATCCCCGTCGCTGCAGGGCTGAACGATGTCGAAGGCATCCCCGGTTAGCCCGTAGCCGGCAAGCTCAGCATAGACGCGCGCCCCGCGCGCACGGGCATGGCTTGCCGACTCGAGAATAAGCACTGCTGCTCCCTCGCCCATGACAAAGCCATCCCGGTCTCTGTCGAACGGACGGCTGGCGCGCTCCGGCTCGTCGTTGCGCACAGAAAGCCCGCGGGCAGAGTCGAATCCAGCCATGCACAGCGACACAATCGGGGCCTCGGCCCCGCCGGCAATCATGACGTCCGCTTCGCCGCGCTGGATTAGGCGCATAGCATCCCCGAGGTTGTGGGCTGAAGTCGCGCAGGCAGTAACATTGCAGATGTTGGGGCCTTTGGCCCCGTGAATGATCGAAACCCAGCCGGCCGCCATGTTCACAATAAGCATCGGCACCGTAAATGGTGAGCAGCGCGTCGGGCCCTTGCTGACCAGGGTGATGAACTGCTGCTCGATGCTCTCGAAGCCGCCGGCAGCAGATCCCACCGCCACACCCACTCGGCTGGCGTCCTCGGCAGCCATATCAAGAGACGCATCCTCCACAGCCAGCCGGCTTGCTGCCACGGCAAACTGAATGAACCGGTCGGTGCGGCGAACCTGCTTGGGCTCCAGGTACTGCCCCGGATCGAAATCACGTATCTCAGCCGCAATCTTGCAGTTGGGCTGCTTTTCGGGAACTATGCGGGTGACGCGGCTGACCCCGGAGCGCCCTTCCAGGAGG
>CAYPBX010000425.1:0-3219 GCA_964409075.1 uncultured Candidatus Obscuribacterales bacterium | reverse complement strand
CAGCCTTGCGGCGCAAAAGGCCGCGTATGTTTTTTTCCTTAGCTTCCTGTCTGAGTTTACGCCGCCTGCCCGCCACTTTGAGCGAGCGTTTTAATCCTTTCTGTTGAGCCATCACAAGATCTCCGCTTAAGGGATTTAGGCAGCCGATCATACTACCTGGTCTCTATACCGGCAGCACAACACCAGTTTGACCAATCCCGTACCTACACCCAGAGATTGCCAAGATAAAAAATCTGTCCGGAAAACCCGCCGGGCGCATCACGCTGAATGATCCTGCCTACCGGTGGAAAGAGCGTTAGCCGATTAAGCTCGGCCAGGGGCACGTACTCCACACCAGCTAGAACCGGCTCATCACCAAGTTGCATGCTCCCGCCGACAACCTTGCCAGTCAGGTAGATATTGACAATGTGGCGGGAGTGATCCGGGGCGATGGCTTCCGACAGGAAAACAAACTTTTGTACTTCAATATCCAGCCCTGTCTCCTCCCTCAGCTCGCGGGCAGCGCATTCGTTGATGCTCTCCCCATACTCGAGACGCCCGCCGGGAAGCACCCAGTACAGGCGGCTGCCCTTGCGGTGCCGCACCAGAAGAATCCTCTCATCCTCAGTTATCACAATCACCGAGACCCGTGTGGTCGGTGAGCTAAAACGTACTTTGTGTCGGGGTCGTGTCTTGGCCAAGCTGATAACGGCTCCAAACCAACCAGAGTCTCCCGCCATTGTAAGTTCATTACAATTGCCGCCGAAGCCTGACTGGGCAGCGATCGCCTTTGACAAAGTACAGTATCAGGGCTAAAGCAGTGTCGAGCCAATCTGATACTGTATACAACCGATCCGATGGGAGACGGGACAGGTGAGCGCCGGGTCCATGAAGGAAAGGCTCGAGAAGATCAAGCTGGAGGCAGAGGCAGCTCTGGCCAAGGCCGATTCAACCTCGTCCCTTGAGAAGGTCAGGCTGTCGTATCTCGGGCAGAAGGCAGAGCTGACCACCATACTGCGCAACCTCGCCACACTGGCAGAGGGCGAACGCCGCCAGGTTGGTAAGCTGGCTAATCAGGTAAAGGCAGAGATCCAGCTCCTCATCAGCAGTCGACACGGTTCGCTCTACAGACAGGAGGTAGAAGAGAAGCTTGCCGGCGATACAATCGACGTGACTCTGCCCGGCACCAGCACCTTACGTGGTCACAGGCATCCGCTCACGCAGGTGCTGGATGAAGTTGTTGAGATCTTCTTCGGTATGGGCTTCTCCATCGTTGAAGGTCCGGAGGTAGAGACCGATTACTACAATTTCGATGCGCTCAACACACCGCCGGACCACCCGGCGCGCGACGAGCAGGATACGTTTTACACAGATGTCGGACCAGCTGTAGTACTGCGAAGCCAGACCTCGCCAGTGCAGATCCGTGCCATGGAAGGAGGCAGCCCGCCTTTCCGCCTCATCGCGCCAGGCAGGGTCTACCGCAACGAGGAGGTCAATCCCCGCAAATACCCGCTCTTCCATCAGATCGAGGGTCTTCTCGTCGACAGAGATGTTACCTTCGGACAGCTGAAAGGAACACTCAATGAGTTCATACGCCTCTTTTTTGGCAAAAAGGTAGAAACACGCTTTCGACCGGACTTCTTCCCCTTCACTGAACCAAGCGCAGAGCTGGACAGCCAGTGCCCCTTCTGTATGGGCTCCGGCTGCCACACGTGCGGTCAGCGCGGCTGGTTGGAGCTTTTGGGTTGCGGTATGGTGGACCCGAATGTGCTGGAGACAGTGGGAGTAGATCCAGAGAGGTGGAGCGGCTATGCCTTCGGTGCAGGACTCGAGCGTCTAGCCATGCTCAAGTACGGCATCGGAGACATCCGGCTTTTTTTTACCAGCGATCTGAGGTTTATCGAACAGTTCTGAAAGGCCCGAAGACAAAGTGCGCATTTCCTATGACTGGTTGAAGGATTACGTCGAGCTGGATGGCATCTCCGTCCAGGAGGTAGCCGATCGGCTCACGATGGGCGCCTTCGAAGTGGAGGCAGTGCACAGTTTCGGAGCCCGGATCGAGGGACCGATTGTGGTAGGCGAGATTGTCGAGATCAACCCGCACCCGAACGCGGACAGGATAAGACTTGCCAGGGTGAAAGTAGACCCTGAGAGCGCGCCTCTCGCCATCGTATGCGGTGCAGACAACATCATAGTGGGACAGCGCGTTCCCGTCGCCCTGCCCGGTGCCACAGTTGTAAACCGGCACGACGGCACCGCTTTAACCATAAAACACACCACAATCCGCGGTGCCGGCTCGCAGGGTATGCTCTGCTCGCCGCCGGAGCTGGGATTGCCAGGACCCGACAGCGAGGGAATACTCATTCTGTACGGTACGCCCGAGATAGGCGCAGATGTCAAACAGCTCCTCAACCTCTATCCCGACCAGGTTCTCCACATTGAGCCACGCTCGAATCGCGGCGATGCGCTTTGTGTGAGGGGAATCGCCAGGGAGGTAGCAGCGCTTAACAAACGGCCTTTCAAGGAGCCGCAGTGGGAGCTGCCGCCTGAAGACAGGACCAGTCAGGCAGTCGAGGTGAGAATTGCCGATTTGAGCGACTGCCCGTATTTAAGCATCAGGGTTCTGCAAGGGCTCCTGATTGCGCCGTCACCCCTTAGCATCGCCAGGCGGCTGGAGGCAGTCGGCATGCGTCCTGTCAACAACCTTGTCGATGCTACCAACTATGTCCTTGCCGAGCTGGGGCAGCCGCTTCATGCCTATGATCTGGGCAAAATTCATGGTCCTCTCATCGAGGCGCGGCACGCCAGCCCCGGCGAAGCCATAATCACCATCGACACCCGGATCCGATCTCTGGAGGCTGACATGCTCGTAATCGCCGACTCAAATCAGGCAGTCGGAATAGCAGGGATCATGGGCGGCTTGGACAGCGAGATCTCGGAGCAGACAGCCTGTATCGCCCTTGAGGCAGCCGTCTTCCGCGCTGCCTGCGTGCGCAAAACCAGCCGTAAACTTGGTCTGGCAAGCGACAGCAGTCTCCGCTTTGAAAGGGGGGTGGATCCAGCTGCTGTCAGGCTGGCATCAGATCGAGCCGCACATTTAATCCTCTCGGCTTGCGGAGGATATCTGGGCAGATTTACAGCAGCCGGCTCCGACAGAGTCAGTCCGATTGAGATCAGCTTGAGACCTGCGCAGCCTGTCTCTTATACACATCTCCGAGCCCACGAGACTAGGCATGATCT
>CAYPBX010000424.1:0-3228 GCA_964409075.1 uncultured Candidatus Obscuribacterales bacterium | reverse complement strand
GGGCCCGTTCCGGGCTCGTCGGAACCAGACAGACGGCATCTGACAGGGTAGCTGAGCCAGGACTCAGGCCAGAGCGACTTGCTGATTACATCGGTCAAAGCCGCCTCAAGTCCATATTGCATATGTCGATTAAGGCAGCGCAAGCGCGCCGTGAGGCTCTGGATCATCTCCTTTTCTACGGCCCGCCGGGGCTGGGGAAGACGACGCTTGCGCATGTTGTCTCCCGGGAGATGCAGGGCAGGCTGATTATGACCTCCGGTCCAGGGCTGGAGAGGCCCAGAGACATCATCGGGCTCATGCATCAGCTGGAGCATGGCGATGTTCTCTTTATAGACGAAATACATCGCTTGAGCAGGGTCGCCGAGGAGATACTCTATCCGGCGATTGAAGATTTTGTCATCGATCTGACCACCGGCAAAGGGCAGGCTACGCGCAGCATGCGGCTGCCGTTGCCCCGGTTTACACTCATCGGTGCTACTACCCGGGCTGGCATGTTATCCGGGGCGCTAAGAGATCGCTTTGGGCATACCTTTCGTCTGGATTTCTACAGCCGCGATGAGTTGGGGGAGATTGTTTCCAGAACAGCAAAAATACTGGCTGTCTCCCTTACGCCTGAAGCCGTTTACGAGATTGCCAGGCGCGGCAGGGGAACGCCGCGCATCGCTAACCGCCTTGTCCGGCTTGTGCGTGATTTTGCTCAGTATACGGGTCAGGCGGTCATTGATGCCAATGTTGCTGCTTGCGCTCTCGATACGTATCAGGTTGATGGCAACGGTCTGGATCCGACGGACAGGCGTCTTCTGGAGGTTTTAATCGTCAACTACGGCGGCGGGCCGGTAGGTATTGATACGCTGGCGGCAACCATAGGCGAAGATGCAAATACAATCGAGGATGTGGTTGAGCCATACCTGATCCAGCAGGGATTCATGCACCGCACACCGCGAGGTCGGGTGGCGACGCGCCTCGCTTACCAGCATCTGAGCATCCAGCCGCCTTGCCATCAGCTTGAGCTTGATATCAAAAATGATACCGTTGACAGATCCGTTGCCGGGGAAACAGAAGACTCGTAAGGGCGCAGAGGCCCGACTAGAGGGTAGAGCTGCGGCTGCCCGGGGAGGATGGGAGAATGACTGGCGATGAAGGAAGGATTTTAAGAGGCTCTGTTCCATGAGGGTTCTCTCAGGCTGGATCCTGTTTGCGCTTGCTGTTGGCAGCATCATGATAGGCGGGCTCGTCTGGCCTGTCGTCTTGGGGACGGCGGCTTACTTTGCTGGTGAAGAGTTCATCACGATGACGCGCGCCAGAGGAATAAGCCCTTCTCCCAGAATAATTCGCGGCATGATCATAGCTTTCTTTGCCGTCTCTGCGCTGCCGGCTGTACCGGGACTCAATCTGTCCTGTGACTTTGCTTTCAATAATTTTCCGCTTCTGCTCACAACAGGCGTCTGCATCTCCTTCTTTCGCCTCCTGCTCAGGCACGAGAAGCCGCCAGCCACGATCGCCGATATCGCCACGACGGTGCTTGGCTTTATCTATATAGGCTGGATGCCAAGCCATCTGGTCCTTTTGCGCAACATCACGCTGCCCGGGCAGACCCTTCCGGCCAATCCGCTGGAGCAGCCAGGACTGGCTTATGTGTGGGCGAGCCTCTTCATTATCTGGGCGACGGATGTTTTTGCCTATTATGCAGGAAAACGCTTCGGCAAGACACCGCTTTACCCGCAGGTCAGCCCGAAGAAGACCGTGGAAGGTGCTTTAGGTGGATTTGTAGCTTCGATCATAATTGCCATGCTCGTGATCTTCGCTGCCGACAACTATCTGTTTGCCAGCCAACCTTTTGGCGGTGCGCTCTGGCAGGCGCCGCTCTTGGGAGCTGTGCTCAGCATTGGAGCGCAGCTGGGCGATCTCAGCGAGTCGCTCTTAAAAAGGGATGCTGGCCTCAAGGACTCCGGGGCAATGATTCCTGGACATGGTGGCGTCCTCGATCGTGGCGACAGCCTGATCTTTGCTGGCGCCATCTCTTACTACTGGGTATGCCTCGTTGTCCTGGCAGTGTGTAAAGGATAGCTCTGCGCTATTGTGCTATATTTTTAAGGTCGTGGAGAGGTGGCTGAGTGGTCGAAAGCGGCTTCCTGCTAAGAAGTTGTGCGGCCAAAAGCTGCACCGTGGGTTCGAATCCCACCCTCTCCGGGTTAGACGAGACGGCTTGACGAAAGCCAGCCCTGGCAAGGCACATCGGGTGCCCTGGCTCGGTTGAGCTCTTATTGTGAGCCTTCCGGCAATGACGTAAGGCTCGCAACAGCCAGATACAGCTCCGGCTCGTCTAGAAAACGATCGAGTGTGAGGCTGTAATCCCTGCACCAGGCAAGAAGTCTCTCTTGCCCGGGTAGAAGATGGGGAACAATCTCCGGCTCGCAAGCATGGAGCCCGGCGACAAATCCAGCCCCGAGCGGATGACTTATGACCATACGTCCGCCAGGGGCAAGCAGAAGCGCTGATTTAACGACCGCCTCCTCCTGGCTGTAGAGATTCCCGAAGCAGGCGTTGAAGAAAATGGCGTCGAACCTGCCGAAATCCTCTGGAAAATCGACAAAGTCCCCCTCCCAGAAAAGAGCTTCAGGATAGTTGAGCCTGGCTTCCATGAGCATTTTTTCGCTCAAATCACAACCAACGACATTCTGCTCCTGGACACCCCGGGCCTTTAAGTGCTGAATGAGAACACCAATACCGGTGCCGACATCCAGGACTTTCGAGAAGCGATCCAGTCCGGCAGCACTCACTATGCTGCCTGTTTTGCGCGCGACAGTCAGCGGGATCGGCTCCTTGAAAAATTCAGACCTGCGATTGAAGTACTCCTGCTGCAGCTTGATATGAGCGTATCTATCTGATCCGGACATGCTCGACTTCCTGGCTGGCCTGCTCCACCTCCCGGGCATGATAGCAGGCGGCATCCCCACGGCAGGCGCGATCCTTGGCGAGCCGTGCCTGATATCGGACCGGCAGGAATCTTACCGGTTTTGCCGTCTTGCCTGAAGCAACTGCAGAGGCTTTAACGATCCTGCCTTTATGCTGGTGCGCCTGCCGGGATTGTTTGCCAAGTACAATATGCTTGGTACCGCCTCGCTGCTACCACAGGACATTATTCTACGAAAGGATGACCGAGACGAAACCCGGGCAAGAGCATCTGCTTGGCGCTGCAAAAGAGAGACAGAGCCTCTGGCTATTTGT
>CAYPBX010000423.1:0-3229 GCA_964409075.1 uncultured Candidatus Obscuribacterales bacterium | reverse complement strand
TATAAGAAATCCATCTACCAGATACAGGCGGTAGAGCACCGAGAGCCGAGGTTCTTGAAGCTGCTGGCAGAGAACCATCAGTCCGTCACCCGTGTCAGGACAGCACACAGCGAGCATCTAGATACAATCAGCTTCTTAAATGCAGAGCTCAAGCGGCGTCAGGTTGACTTCCGCTCGATTCCCCGAATGGAGCTGATCGAACGCGTCGGTGATGTGGATCTGCTTATCTCAGTAGGAGGCGACGGGACATTCCTTGATGCATCCCACTTTGTCGATAGCGTCCCGCTCCTGGGGGTAAACTCTTCACGATCCTCGAGCTTCGGGCATTTCTGCCTGGGCAACGAGACAACTATCCCGGCAGTGCTCGACCAGATTGAAAGCGGTCAGGTAAAGCCGCTGAGGCTCTTGCGGCTCGAGCTGGAGCTTAACGGCACACTCCTGCCCGAAAAGGCTCTCAATGAGGTCCTTGTCTGCCACAGCAATCCAGCCGCCACCAGCAGATATTTAATTGAGATTGACAGGCAAGGCGAGGAGCAACGATCATCGGGCATCTGGATTGGCACTGCCGCCGGTTCCACAGGAGCCATTCGGGCAGCCGGCGGAGAGATTATGCCTGTCGCCACCCAGATGTACCAGTGGGTTGTTCGCGAACCCTGGTGGCGACCCGGACAACAACCTGCCTTGAGGGCAGGAAAGCTAGACCGTAACCGATCGATTAAAGTAATCTCGCAGATGCGGACCGGCGTGCTCTATATTGACGGACCACATATTGAATACCAGTTCGGGCTTGGCGACGAATTGACGGTAAGAGCGAGCAGCCAGGATCTCCTTGCTTACACCTCTCCTGCTGCCAACGACATCTTCTGTGAAAGCAACCGCTAGTACTATGCTTGCTGATCTCCTGGCCATCGCCTCAGCAAAGCTATCCGCGACAGCAATCAGAGCGCTTGGAGTCGGGCTGGGCTCGAACTTGCCCGGAAAGGTGGCGCGGGCGATCTCTCCCGGGTTGCTGTCCCGCTTGACGGGAAAGAGCAGGCAGGGTGTTGTCGCTGTCTCCGGAACCAACGGCAAGAGCACAACTGCAGGCTTGATTTACTCAATCATGCGCTCCGCTGGCTGGAAGACAGTCCACAATCGTCAGGGAGCCAATCTGATAACAGGAATTACCGCCAGCGCAGTCGAGGCGGCCGGGCTGCACGCCGATCTCGATGCCGATCTCTGCCTCTTTGAGATCGACGAGGCGGCACTGCCTGTAGTGGCTGAAGAAGTTGAGATATCCTTCGTGCTTGTCACCAATCTCTTTCGCGATCAGCTGGACAGATATGGCGAGCTCGACACGACAGGCAAACTAATTGAAAGGGGCATTTTGTGCCGCAACTCGAGCGCTATCCTCAACGCAGACGACCCCAATGTTTCCCGGTTGGCTCCGTCTGCCCCCCGCCTGTACTTTGGAATAGAGTCTGTAAGCGCCTCTGCCAGGAACACAGCCCGGGCTCGCTTGGCAGAAGCCTCCGCGTGTCCTGGCTGCGGCGTGCAGTACGAATACTCGCTGGTTTTCTACGGTCAGTTGGGACATTACGGCTGCCCGGGCTGCAGGCGCTTTCGTCCTGTTCCGGCTATCTGCGCGCAAAACGTTCACCTTTCCGGCCACGCATCACGCTTCACTCTCTGCCTGGGAGAGGAGAGAATTGATATAACACTGAATCTGCCAGGCCTTTTCAATGTATACAACGCCATCGGCGCCGCCGCTGCCGCCTACAAGCTGGGTATTACAGCAGCAACCATAGCCGCGGGGCTCGCAGGCTACACAACCCTGTTTGGTAGATCAGAGAAGCTTGAGATTCAGGGCAAACCGGTGCTCATCCAGCTCATAAAAAACCCGGCTGGGGCATCGCAGGTAGTGGCGGCTGCCGCTTCCGCCCCGAAAGCCCGCATTCTCATCGCTATCAACGACAATCTTGCCGACGGCCGCGATGTATCCTGGCTCTGGGACGCAGACTTTGAGGAGCTCACCTCCCACGGCAGCCAGATAACGGTTTCCGGAAAGCGGGCCCAGGACATGGCTGTCCGGCTCAAGTACGCTGGGCTGCCAGTTGGCAACATCCTGGTCGCGCCTTTACTGGCAGGCGCTCTGGACAGTACACTTGCTGATCTCCAAGATGGGGAAACCCTGTGGATACTGCCTACCTATACCTGCCTGCTCGAGCTGCAAAAGATCCTCAAACGCAGAGGTTACAGCCTGGCAGGCACGTGAGTTTTGGTAAATGATCACCTGAGGCGCTAGTGTCATGGCCGGAGGTGCAGACACCCAAAGACACTGCCCCTGGATGCCGGTCAACGATCTAACGAGTCGCCCCCCCAGCAGCAGTGAGCCTTTTTAGCTCAGTAGCCGCAATCTGCGATTCAGGGTTTATCTCGAGCGCTTGCCTGTAAAGATCAACAGCCTCTCCTTTGCGCCCGCGGAGAGCCAGCATCTTGGCCAGCTCTACACGTGCATTTATGTCGCGCTCATTGATGCGTATCGCTTCCCGGAATTCACGCTCGGCAGCTTCAAAATCACCCTGCTGCGCCAACGCTGAGGCAAGGCGGCGATGGGCAGGCCCGAACTGCGGATAGACCTTAATCGCCTTTTTCTGCTCGGCGATAGCTTCTTTGACATCGCCCTTGCGGGCCAACATCCAGCCCAGTCCGCTGCGGGCATTCGGGTGGTGAGGCGAGAGCTTGATAGCCTCTTTGAACTCAGCGATTGCCGTATCGGTCTTTCCCGACTCAGCCAGGATATTACCCAGATTTATATGAGCTTCCGCAACTCCTGGATTCAGCCTAATAGCCTCTCTCTCGGCTGCAATCGCCTCCTCAACTTTACCCTGCTGAGCGAGGATTACACCCAGATTGAGATAGGGAGCCGGATGCTTGGGCTTCAGGCCGGACGCCTTCTTGAAGGCTGCCACCGCCTCATCGACGCAGCCAGCACTGGTGGCGATGATACCAAGGTCCATATGCGCGCGGAAGCTGTCCGGCTTGACCTCAATCGCGCGGCGAAACTGGGAAAGCGCCTTGCCCCAGTCGCCCTGATTAGCATAAATCTGCCCCAGGAAAACATGCGGCAGGTGCAGCTTAGGGTCAAGCTGGACTGCCCTCTCCTCTTCGACAATTGCGGCATCATACTTTTCCATAGCAGCCAGCATCTGACCGAGCCGCATGTGCGCCCTGGCATTGTCTGGCGACA
>CAYPBX010000422.1:0-3255 GCA_964409075.1 uncultured Candidatus Obscuribacterales bacterium | reverse complement strand
ACTGCTTAGAGCGTTTAGAGGCCCGGTGCAACCTTCCTATGTCTTCAACCTGGGCTCTCCAAGCATGCTTGACCAGAGCTTTGTCCGTCAGCTTCTTCAAGATGAGGTTGATATTGTATTTCTCCACTGGATAAATGGTTTGCTGGATGTGGAGACCATTGCCTGGGTATACAAGACCCACAGGAAACCAATCATCTGGTTCTTATGCGACCAGGAGCCGATGACAGGCGGGTGTCATTACTCCTTCGGTTGCCAGCGCTATATGGATCAATGCGGACGCTGCCCCCAGCTCAACTCAGCAAAGGAAGAGGATTTTTCCCGGGCTTTCTGGCGCAGGAAATTAGAGCATCTAAGCACCATTCCCATCACTTTCGTCGCCGGCAGCAAATTTATTCTCAAGCAGCTGGAGGCAAGCTCTTTGTTTAAAAACCACAAGTCCGTCTTAGTTCCAGCTTGCATGGACCAGGATATTTTCAAGCCAGCCGACCAGAGTAAGGCGAGAGCCCTTTTTGGACTTCCACAAGATAAGCTCATAATTCTCTTTGGTTGCGTGCTCCTTTCTGATGCAAGAAAGGGGGCGACTTATTTCACAAAGGCTCTGGAGCACCTGTCCAATCGTCTGAGCGACTCTGCCTCGCCTCTTAGACATGATGACCTCCTGATTGTGCTCATCGGGAAGGAGTCTCTCGAGATTCCCGCCCCTTTCAGGATCAAGGAACTTGGTTTCCTAAATGGAGATGCTCTCCTGGCAGCGTCCTATCAAGCCGCAGATCTTTTCGTTTCTACGTCAATTGAGGATATCGGTCCTGGAATGATTGTCGAGAGCATGTTATGCGGCACGCCTGTGGTCGCCTTCGATCTTGATTATGTGCGCAGTATTATCTCCTCTATGGAGTGTGGTGCCTTAGTGCCGAAGGCCGACCCAGCCGCGCTGGCAGACGGGATTCACTCTCTACTTACAAGCAAGCAGCCAAACGAGATGAGGCAAGCGGCCCGCCAAGCGGCCAAGAGCCTGGCCTCGTCCACTCTTTCTATGGCTGCATACGAAGAGCTGTTTCAATCCTTGGTGCCACTGAGAGCCACATCATAATGAAGTGCGTCGAGATAGCACCAGAGCTCTGGAACACAAAGATTATCGGAGCCGAATATTTTGTTTATTCAATCCTCAAAAGAAAGCCCATTATGGCTGATTGCAGCTATATCGCCGCACCCTGGGGCCGTCTCATAGGTGAAGGGAAGCTGGATTCGATCGGGCTGGTCAAGGCCAAACGAGCCTTCACCGTCTGCGAGTATGTAGATTACAGGAAACTGTTGCCGCTTTTCAATAAAATGGGGATTGACACCCTGTTCAGCCCACAGGCAGACAGGCCGTCCAGAAGGATCACGATTTTTCCATTTAAGCAGATCAAGATCCTTCCATTCTTGCACTATCCTGTTCACGGACCAAACCCCAGCAGAGATAAGGACATCCTTTATTCATTCATTGGTTACGACAGCACATCTCTCATAGGATCCCCGCTGAGACGAAGGATTTTCGAGATGAAACACCCGGCACAAACCTACATTCGTGAGCGAAAGTGCTGGCACTGGGCAAGAGAGTTTGAGTGGGCTGAGCTTTCAGAGCAGGAGCAGGCGCTTCAAAAGAAGGAGTATATGGAAGTCCTAGCCAGATCCCGCTTTTCCCTCTGCCCAAGGGGAACCGGGATAAGCACAATTCGTTTCTGGGAATCGCTTCAGGCAGGAGCCATCCCGGTTTTGCTCTCCGACCGTCTGATACTGCCGGAGGTGGTCAACTGGAAAGAATGTCTGCTGCGGATTCCGGAGGCGGCGGTTGCAACGTTTCCGGAAATCATCTACTCTGTGTCTCCTGACAGAGAAGCCTCGCTGAGGGACCGGTGTCTCGAGGTGAGCAGCATGTTCTCCGGAGATAACTTTGTGCGCTTAATTCGCCAGGAGTACGAGCGTCCTGACTACAATCCGCCTTGCCTTTTCTGATGCAATTACTACCCACATCAGCCCAGGAGCCTCTTCGACCGTTACCCACAACCAAAAGCTCGAGTCCATGACCACGGATAAAAATCTGATAGATCAGTTCATCTTGAAGGAGAAGGCATTTGCAATCTCCAGATGTGTGATGACTGCTCTTGAGCTGAATATGTTTCCTGCGCTTAACAAGAAAGCCTTTACGCTTAAGGAGATAATCAAGCAGTTTGATCTGAACGCGGATCTCGCCCTTCCATTTTTGAATGTTCTCGAAACTGGTGGCTACCTACAGCAAACAGACAGTCGCTACTCATTAACCGATCTGTCACGCTCAATACTTGAAAATTACAAGAGCATCCGCAGCTGGAATGAGGAAATGAGACACTTTTATTTCCTCCTGAACGATCTGACAAAACGGATCTCCGATCACGAATATCATGGAAAACTCTACTTACAAGACTTCTTTGCAACGCGAACCACTCCCGACATCCATGAGAGAGATCGTGTCGATCATTTTTCAAAGGTCATGGACGAGTCTCAGGAGGAGATTGCAAACCATATTTCAGGCTCTTTCGATTTTACTCCGTTCCGGAGGGCTATAGATATAGGCGGCGGTTACGGAAGATTCGCGATAAGCATGGCTAAAGCTAATCCACTGCTGAATGTGGTCATTATTGACCTTCACCAGGTGGCAGAAGGAGCGGAGCAACAGATCGCGGAAGCAAAGCTAGCGAGTCGGGTCTCTTTCTTTGCAGCAGATATGTTCAGCGATCCCCTTCCTGGCAAGGCAGATCTCGTCACCTTTGTGAGGATCCTCAACGATTGGAACAACGAACGCACGCAGCTTTTGATGAGGAAGGCTTTCGAGATGCTTATCACCGGCGGTACTTTGATGATCGTCGAAACCATGTACCAGGATGATTCCCTGCCTGATCTGAGCTCATCAATCACCGGGCTGATGGCTGCCATGCTCGGGGGCGCCCGCAGGAGCACCTCTCAATATGTCCAGATGGCCAGAACAGCGGGCTTTGAGACGACAGGAACGATCAGGCTCGATTTTGGCCTCCATACGATCTTTACAGCCGTGAAAGATTAACAACAGCTGCCATTCTTTTCGGGACGCAGCATCCGATCAGTGACAATCTGTTTTGCCGCTCGAAAAGGGGTTGACGCCAGACAGCGTCATCTTTCATGAAAACAACAATCGCTTAATGTGCTTAGGGCTGACGCAAGAATAATTCCTGACTTATCTGCTCAGATTTAACATTAAGT
>CAYPBX010000421.1:0-3266 GCA_964409075.1 uncultured Candidatus Obscuribacterales bacterium | reverse complement strand
TATCGTAGAGATAACCCTGGCGCTTCATTATATTTTTGATACCCCCCGCGATACCATACTCTGGGATGTAGGGCATCAAGCCTATGTGCACAAGATGCTTACCGGCAGACGGCAGGACTTCAACACGCTGCGCCAGTACAAGGGTCTGTCCGGGTTCATCAACCCGCTGGAGAGCGAGTACGACGCCTTCCTCGCCGGGCACAGCTCGACCTCCATTTCGCTTGCCGTAGGCATGGCCATTGCCAGAGATCACTTCAAAGGCTCTCACAAGGTCATCGCACTTATTGGCGACGGGGGCTTGACCGGCGGCATGGCACTGGAGGCGATCAATCATCTCGGACACATCCAGAGAGATGTGATTATCCTTTTGAACGACAACGAGATGTCTATTAGTGAGAACCTGGGCGGCTTCTGCCAATACATGAAGCGCATCAAGGAGACGTTTTTCTACAAGGACCTCAAAGAAAAAATTGACGAGATTGAGCTCAGGCTGGACAACGCAGCGCTGAGTCCAGCACTCTGGGAGATGATCCTATCCGTAAAGCGAGAAGCAAAGGAACGGGTAAACACGCCAGGAATCGTTTTTGAGAAGCTGGGCATCAATTACTCAGGACCGATTGACGGGCATAGCGTCAAGGCAACAGTGGAGGCTCTCGCTGAAGTCAAAGAGAAGCGTGGCCCGCAGATCGTCCATCTTATAACGCAGAAAGGCAAGGGGTACGCGCCAGCTGAAGAGGATGCCATCAAGTACCACGGCGTGTCTGCTTTCAGTCTGGAGAAGGTAGAGCCAGCACAACCAGCAAAGACGGAGAAGAAGACAACCTACTCGCATGCCTTCACCCAGGCACTAATCGAGCTGGTCGCCCTAGAACCGGATTTGATGGCAATCACTCCTGCCACAGCAGAGGGCAGCGGTCTGGTGAAATTCGGCAAAGTCTATCCAGACCGATTCTTCGATGTGGCAATCTGCGAGCAACATGCGGTCACCATGGCAGCAGGAATGGCAAAAGCCGGGCTGCGCCCCGTTGTCTCGATCTACTCAACCTTCTTACAGCGAGCCATGGATCAAGTAATTCACGACGTGGCGATTCTAAACCTGCCTGTAATTTTCGGCATCGACCGGGGCGGGCTGGTGGAAGATGGCGAGACCCACCAGGGCATCTTCGATATCGCGTTCCTCAGAGCCATACCCAACTTCACGGTGCTGGCACCAAAGGACACACGCGAGCTGCGCAACATGCTCTATACGGCGCTTCGGGAAGCAAAGGGGCCCTTTGCCATTCGTTTTCCCCGAGACAAAGCGATCAATCCGCAAGAAAACGAGCCTTTCGAGCTGATCGACTACAAGCGCTGGGAGATTGTCAATGCGGGAGGGGATGTTGTCATCCTCGCTTACGGTTCGATGGTGCAGACTGCTCTGGGGGCACTGCCTCTCATGCAGGGAGACGGTATCAATCCGACGATTGTAAATGCGCGCAGTTGCAAGCCGCTTGATCACTCCCTGCTCAGAGCCTTGCTCCTAAACACTGCCCACAAGATTGTCACCATGGAGGAGGGGTGTCTTGCCGGCGGCTTCGGCTCGGCAGTTCTCGAGTTTGCCAGCTGCTTGCGCTTCGATCTACCTAAAGCCGCGCAGGCTCCCGTCGCTTGCCTCGGCATACAGAATCATTTCGTCGAGCACGGAGCGCGCAGCATACTTCTAGATCTCAACAGTCTCACCCCGCAAAAGGTAAAAGACTTTATCAAGAGTTTTTCGCGAACCTGGTAAGCCAGCCTCCGGACTGAAACCTACACCTCTCGCCTGCCTTCAAAGGCGCGCACCAGCGTCAGATCGTCGGCATACTCCAGATCCCCACCCACCGGCAGGCCAAAGGCGATGCGGGTGACCTTGACGCCCAGGGGGTTGACGATACTGTTTAAATAAAGAGCGGTGGCATCACCTTCAACCGTAGGGCTGATGGCGAGGATCACCTCCTTGACCTGCCGGCTACCCACACGGTTGACGAACTCGCCAATGGTGAGATCGCCCGGGCCCCTGCCATCCAGCGGGCTAATCAGCCCTGTGAGCACATGGTAAAGCCCTTTGTATTCCCGGGTCTTCTCGATGGCAATAACGTCACGGGAGTCTGCCACAACGCAGATGGTGTGCGGATCTCGCCTCGGGTTTGAGCATAATTCACACAAGCTCTCCACAGTCAGATGAAAGCACTGGCTGCAACGCTTGATTTTCTCTTTGGCATCCAGAATGGCAGAAGCCAGCTCCTGAACCTCTGCATGCTTCATATCAAGGAGATAAAGAGCCATCCTCTGAGCAGATTTCGGACCCACCCCAGGAAATTTCTGGAACGACTCAATAAGCTTCGCCAGAGGCCGGGTAAAGGTCATGGAATTAACAGTCCTACAGTCCCAGCCCCGGCGGCAGGTTCAGCCCTGAAGTCACACTGCCGGATTTCTCAGAGACGAGCGCCTGCGTCTTAGTTGTGGCATCCTTGATGGCCGCCAGAATCAGGTCTTCAAGAGTCTCTATGTCATCCGGATCCACCGCTTCCGGACTTATTCTCACAGCCGAGAACTCCTGCTGTCCGTTGCAAACGACCGTCACGGCACCGCCACCTGCTGTACCTTCAATCTTGGTCGCCGACAGCTCCTCTTGCATCCGTTTTACGTCCTGCTGCATCTTCTGCAGGGACTGCTGCGCATCGCGCATCATCTTATTAAAGTCAGGCTGCATGCGTCCCTCCTTCTCCTGGCCTGGCTGAATTATCCCATAGAGCGGTTAAGGCTCTGTTTCTGACAGTACTGCGGAAAAGCGGTAAATCTTTCTTAAGCTCCCCTTGCGACGCCTGTTACCGCTTTCTGCCCTCCTTATACTAAAGGCTACTCGCCTTATGGCTCCTCACAGAGGACACACACAATCCAATGCGCAAGCATTCGAGCCAGGCTTAAGGCAGCCGGAAAGCAGCAAGACCTATTGGAGCTTGGGCTAGCAGTAACGGGGGTTAGGCAATCATGACAGAATTTGAGGCGACTCTCGACAGTCAGGCAGATCAGGCTGTCAGCCGGCAGGAGATACAGGAGCGGGTGTGGGACCTGCTGCGTAATCTTTTGCGCCGGTTCATTCTATTTGTCTCATTCGGTCCGGGGGTGCTGGGTTTCCTGTGGTTAGTTGGCAAGATATTCAAGCGCTAAAGGGCAAGGATCCGCTCGAGGCTCTCGCCAGGCGCAGCCCTAAGTTCTACGCCCGCTATGCCGGGAAGGTAGCCGAG
>CAYPBX010000420.1:1720-3269 GCA_964409075.1 uncultured Candidatus Obscuribacterales bacterium | reverse complement strand
ATTAAACACCATCACTCCAGGCGCCTACAAGACCGCAGTTGCTGGAACGGTTACTTGAATATCAACGACTCCGGCCTTGTAGTTGATGATAGTAACGAGCCTGTATTTGTTGCCGCCTATATTGAAGACCGTGAACTTGTTCTTGATTCCTCCATCGGCGGTGGCGTAGATCTGTCGAACATCGACTAAATGTCGCCAGTTCGCCTGTTCGACCACCGTGAACCAAACGTTGAGCGGGCGTCTGGACTCCTGATGTGTATTCCGCTGAAGGTGGCCGGTGATTCATCACAGGGCCGCTATCAGTCCTTGAACGGGTCAGTAGCAAGGAGAACTGGTGCCAGCCCAAGATACGGATCGTCAATGTCTACATTCAAGATCTCCTTGTAGATACGCTTTGACACATCTTGCGGACGGACCGTACCGAGGCTGGCGAGAAGCTCGTGAATCTGCCTTCGTCGTATACTCTCGTTGTACTCCGTGTCCTTGAGGAGATCGTCCTTTCCAAACGTGCCTGGTGCACTGTGGGCGTCCTGAGCGCTTGCAGGCCGAGCCATCCGCCCGCCGCTGCCATTCCAGAATGTCAGGATTGCGCCGATTAATCCTGATTTGCCTGCAGGCTGCGCGGTGTTCTCGAGATGGTTGGCCGGCCCAAAGATAACTTTCTTATAGATCTCTATTCTGCCAGCCTTTGAAAAGTCAGCTCTCCGATACTCTACCTCTTCTACAAG
The DNA here is from genome assembly GCA_964409075.1 of uncultured Candidatus Obscuribacterales bacterium. Lineage (GTDB taxonomy): Bacteria > Cyanobacteriota > Vampirovibrionia > Obscuribacterales > Obscuribacteraceae > CAYPBX01. The sequence continues at coordinate 2,541 of CAYPBX010000420.1, read as the reverse complement.
ACGGACAGGACTCGAATTCTGTGCCAGGACGTCAGCCTGCCTTCTATGATAGTGAGCCAGGCGGACACTGCGAGTAGGGGCATCAGGGTATACTCCTTTAGAGATTGTAGCGGGACGGAAGGGATCGAAGGGATCCGCAGTGCTGCGGCTGACTGTATCAGCCTGAGAGACATAGCTGGCCAGCAATTTGAGCTGATCCAGGCGATCCAGATAGACAGCTTTCTCGTATATGCCAGGCAGTATGTCCAGCACCTGCCCGTCCGGGCTGCAGACATAAGTGGCGATATTGCCGTTGAGAGTACGGGTTACAGTTTTGCCGTTGCCGAAATCTACCTGTACTATCGGAACCGGCCGAACGCTCTGCCAGCATGGCTCGAAGGATTGGTTTATGAACTGAGCTACTTTTTCATCCGAGAACAGCACGGTTCTCGCCAGTCGAGCGTTGGTTCAACAGAAGCGATCATCGAGCCTGCCCATCATCTGAAAGAGAAGAACGGGCTTGCCTGATCGCGTAGATGCCTGGCAGGCGAGATCGAAGGTGGAATGCCAACCTACAAGGCCAGGCCTCACCATGGGGTTCTCAAACGTCCGAGTCGTTGGAGCGAATTCATGCGCTCTCCCCGCGGGCTGGTCTGTGACAGCTGGTCGTATGCGCAATGTTCTTGCGCTGCCAGTCAGAGGACGGTCACCGAAAACAGGCTGCTTAAACATTTCTTGCTTTAGCGGGTACTGGCTGAGTGACTTACGGTTGTCTGGTCGTAAGGACATCGCTCCGGAATCTTTCGACAAGCTTTCCGCTGACGCCCAGGACACGAACAGGG
>CAYPBX010000420.1:0-1710 GCA_964409075.1 uncultured Candidatus Obscuribacterales bacterium | reverse complement strand
CATCGACAAAGAAGCAGTTGTTGCGATTGCCAGCCATACGCGCGTGCTCATCGAAGAATCCTCCAATCACAGCTCACAATTTTCTGGTTGCGAGTTCGCGTATCCTCCAAGCACAGAGTTCCCGAAGCTCTAAACTTCCATTATGTCCTGGCTGCTGACATCCAGCCATAGGGAAAACCCTGAGTTCGATCCAGGAGAAAAGCTGCTCATGCTGGCGAGCGCTGCAGTCTCTTTCTGCATTACGTATAGGACCAAGGCGTTTTCTAATTTAACTAGACGAGTAATGGTGAGCCGGGTGGAATAACTCTATATGAAACGGTCGACATAGGAGTATCAATTATGTCAAAGAAAGGCGTTGTGCTAGCAGATCCGTTGTATTCCGTCTCCGCAGAATTTCTGCAGAATCCCTATCCTGCTTTGCGCCGGCTGCGCGACGAGGCTCCGCTGTTCTGGAGCGAGAAGGGCAAGTACTGGATAGTCAGCCGTTATGCCGAGGTCAACGCCATACTGCGCGATCTACATTATGAGAAGGGACTGAAACGGTGGAGATCCTACAATCCGCTTTTGAATCTGATTCCGCAAGTCGCGCACCAGATGAAGTTTCGCGGCAAGGGGATGCTGGCCCAGGATCCACCGGATCATACTCGACTGCGATCGCTTGTAAACAAGGCTTTCACCCCCACCAGGGTCAATCAAATGCGTATACACATAGAGGAGATTGCCAATCGCCTGATCGATGAAGTCGAGAAAAAGGGAGGAATGGATCTGGTGGCGGACTATGCGTTTGTCCTGCCTGTAACCGTCATCTGTGAGATGCTGGGGATTCCGCCGGAGGATAGAGACAGGTTCAAGGGCTGGTCTCATGCGCTTACGGAGGCCCTGGAGCCCTCACAGGGCATGGCGAAGCTGGTCAGGGCGGCCGGAGCCAACAAGCAGCTCATCGATTATCTGGTCCCACTGGTCGAGAAGAGGAGGCGGGATCCGCAGGACGACCTCATAAGCGCCCTTGTTCTGGCAGAGGAGGAGGGGTCCAGGCTCACGGAAGAGGAGCTGCTCGCCAATATCGTTCTCCTTCTTGTCGCTGGCCACGAAACCACAGTCAACCTGATCGGCAATGGAGCCCATTGTTTGCTGACACATGAGGATCAGAAGGAGCGGTTGCGGTCCAATCCGGATCTCATCGAGTCGGCAGTCGAGGAGTTTCTCCGCTATGAGAGTCCGGTGCAGCTGGTGCGCCGGGCTGCAGCCTGCGACCTGTCGATTAACGGGCAGCAGATTCATGAGAACGACGCCCTCTTCCTGCTTACAGGATCCGCCAATCGAGATGAGCGGCAATTTGAGCGACCCGATCTCCTGGACATAGGACGAGCCGACAACAAGCACCTGGGCTTCGGGGCAGGCATTCATCACTGCCTGGGCTCGTCGCTGGCCAGGGTCGAGGGACAGATTGCCATCGCTACCCTTTTGAAGAGGCTGCCTGCTATCAAGCTTACAAGGGCTGATCTGCGATACAAAATGCCCTTTGCTCTGCGCGGTCTGAAGGAGCTGCCGGTTGTGTTCTAATTGTTATTAGCGCGCTCCGCAGGCTGCGGTGCTGGTTGGTTCTGGCTACGAATAATCCGGCAATTCGAATTGGTCGGCGATTGAGGCGTCAATAAACATATTGGCGAATAAAGGAATAGAAAAGAGATTTGTGATCAGGTTACGCAC
>CAYPBX010000419.1:0-3272 GCA_964409075.1 uncultured Candidatus Obscuribacterales bacterium | reverse complement strand
GGTCCAGCCCGGGACTGACAACCGGACATCCCAGCGGCGCGCCGGATGCCTGGGGCTATCCCCAATAGACAGGAGAGCTGCTAGAATCGCCCTGGCATCTAGAAAGGCAGCCAGTGCAGCAGGTCATCTCAACAGACAAGGCGCCCAGGGCGATCGGGCCCTATTCTCAGGCGATCTCGGCTAACGGTTTCCTTTTCGTCTCCGGACAGATTGCCATCAACCCGGAGACAGGAGAGATTCTCGATGCACCAGCAGCAGAGCAAACACGCCTGGTGCTTAGCAACCTCAAGGCAATTTTAGAGGCAGCCGGGTCGGATCTGAGCCACGTTGTGAAAACCACTGTCTATCTCAAAGATCTCAAAGAGTTCGAAGCGATCAATCAAGTATACAGCGATTTTTTTGGAAGGCACAAACCAGCGCGCGCTTGTGTCGAGGTCTCGCGCCTGCCCAGGGATGTAGCTGTTGAGATTGACGCCATTGCTGCCCTCAAGAGATAAGATCGCCACCGCCAAGCTATGAATCTATCCCTGACTCCGCTGCAAATTGCCGCCATTGTCGTGGCTGGCGCCGGTGCGACAACCGATCTTAGAACCGGGAAAATCTATAACCTGCTTACCTTTCCAGCTGCGGCAGTCGGCATTGTCATGCATATGATTCTTTACGGACCGCTCATGTTCATCTGGGCGCTGGCAGGCTGGCTGGTCGGAGCGGTCATCATGACGTTGATCAAACTCGCCGGCAAGCCTTTCTGGGGCAATCAGGCCCTCACCTTCGGCGATGTGAAGCTGATAGCTGCAATAGGAGCATTTCTGGGTCCAGGAGCTGTTACGCTTGTAATTTTCTACTCCTGCCTCTGCTGGGGATTCCCGGCTATCTTTCTAATCTTAAAAGCCCTGCCCTGGAAGGTCATCTATGCCGCCCTCGCCAGCAGGCAGGTCAAGGATCCCGGCAAGATGCTGGTAAGCAAGGAGGCTCGCGAGAAAGGCAAACGAGCGATGCCGGTAGGGCCAGCCATCGCTGCCGCCACCATTATCACCTGTCTCCTTGAGAAGCAGACTCTGGCTTTTCTTGGTTTTGATTAGCGGGCTCCTCACCTGGAAAGGGAGAAGAGCCGAAAACAACAGAATCGCCAACCTTTGTCCCGCTCCTGTCAATGGTTCCAGGCGGCAGCTCCAGGCAGCCGGCTGCCTGCCTGTAAACTGGCGATATGCAATTGGGCTCGATGCGCTGCGCCATGCCAACCACGCAACCATCCTTATCCAGGAACAGAGCATCGATGGCATAGCTCATCCCGAACATATGAATCGACCGGCAGGGAGTCAGATAGAGAGCCTCGCCATCGGCAAGAGGGGCGCTGCCGAGAAGCCCCCGCAAGCGAGAAAAAAAGCTGTCGGCAACCTTTGCCCGGCAGCAAAGCACCTTCCTGCGCGTGCGGTTGTAGAAATAAAGCTCGTCACTGCCCACCGAAGACGGAGCCCAGAGAGCTCATGATCGTTATCACAGCAGGGCCGAGAATCGGGCAGAGAATGAGCGGCATAACAAAGAACATGATTACCGGCACCATCTTCACCGGCGTGCGGGCGGCGTCCTCCTCCTTCTTCCTCTTCATCTTGTCGCGCAGGGCATCGGCTTGCGCCCGCAACGGGTAGCTGATATCCGAGCCTTTGGTCTCGGCGGCAATCAACGAGCTGGACATGCTCTGCAGCTCCTCCACACCGCAGCGCTCGGCGAGATCGGCCAGCGCATTGGCTGCTGATTTAGCAAATATCTTCACATCAGAGATGAGCTGCTTCAGTTCAGAGGCGAGCATAGGGCAGGTGTTTTCCGTCTCCTTACCTACCTTTTCAATGCAGGAGAGCAAGCCCAGACCAGCCTGAGCACAAACAATCATGAGATCGATTACCGTCGGCAGCTCGCTGACAATCGTTTTCTGGCGCTGCTTCACTCTCATAGCCAGGAAGAAGTTCGGCATCATCCAACCCAGAACAGCCAGGACAACGCCAGCCAGAATCTTCTTCGGATCGCCGGCAGAGGTGATCAGCGCTACAAAAATCGCTGATCCGACCACCATGGCCTTGACGCCTATGAAGATTCCCAGATGCTCCTTGGACCTGTAGTTGGCGTGCTTCAACAGCGTCAGCGTCCTCTCGTCGGCTAGCTTCGGCAGAGCCTGCAGCAGCCCCTCGCCGACAACCTGGCAGAGCTTGAGCAGCGCCGACTCCCTGGGCTTCTCGGCTGAATCTCCAGTCTGCCCGCGCTTCCGAGGTCGGATCCTTACTGCGTACTTGTCGATATACTGCCCGAAGACAGGCCTTAGCAGCAGCACTCCCAGACCGACGACGGCCGCGAAAGTGAGGACTGAGATCATAGTGGTGTTCATAGTGCCAGCTCAGCTTAAACCTCGAAGGTTGTCATCTTCATGAGAATATAAAAGCCTATGAACTCCCATAAGATGAGGCCGATAAAGATTAGGCGCGCAATCGGATGGTTGAAGAAAGGAGTGATGTAGGCAGGAGTCATTATATAGGTCATGGCCGTAATGCCGTAAGGCAGAATACCAATAAAGACAGCCGTCGCCTTTCCCTGTGAGGTAAGACTGTTCATATAATCGCGCAGCTTAAACCGCTCGCGGATCTGGTCGGCGATGGTGGCAACTACATCGGCCAGGTTGCCGCCCACATCCTGGCTGATGAAGATGGCCTGGGTAAGAAGCTTGAAGTCCGGGGTGCGTATGCGCGTCGACATCTCGTTCATGGTCTCGCGGAAGGATTTTCCCAGCTGCAAGGAGACAAGCGCGCGCTTGAACTCGGAGCGCATGGGCTCTGGAGCCGTATCAGCCAGAACCTTGAAGACCTCCATCACTGGCGAGCCGGCCTTCAATGAGCTGACCATCGACTCGAGAATCTGCGGCAGCTGCCCGGTCATCTTCTTCTGCCTCTGCTTGGCGATAAACTTCACATAAAAGATGAAAGCGACAGCCCCCAGAGGCACGCCAAGCATTCCCCCCAGGACAACCAGCTCGGGGGCAAGCGCAAAGAAGGCAACGGCCAGCAGCAGCCCACCACCAAGCGCTGCCACCACCCAGTTGGTTTTCATCTGATCGTACTTGGACTCCAGCCCCGCCTGAGAGAGAATTCGCGAGAGATAATCATCCCGCTGCTGCGCAAAAATCTCTTCCTGCTCGACATCGCCACCTTTGTGCTCCTTTAGCCTGCGTTTGTGCTTGGAGAGGCGGTCTAGCTCTATTTCGTGCTCGCGGCGAACAAGCGAGA
>CAYPBX010000418.1:0-3276 GCA_964409075.1 uncultured Candidatus Obscuribacterales bacterium | reverse complement strand
GGCAATAGAGATTGTGCAGGTCGAGCACAAGAAAGCCGTCGAACGGGCTGAGCAGCTTCTCAATAAACTGTCCCTGGTCTTGAACATCCCTCAAGCTAAAGGCAAATGCCAGCACCTCGAGTCCGATCGGCCGCCCCGTCGATTGCGCTAGCTCAGCCAGGCGCATATGGCCTGCCTTTACTGCCTCCTCGACAAAGGGCACCGGCAGCGGTGAAGAGTCGACGAAACGCCCCGCACGGGAGAAGCCGAAATGCTCGGATACATGAACGTAAAAGCGATCTGCACACTCCTGCTTGAGCCTTTCCAACCAGGCATCGTGGTCCGGCGACTTCTTAGCCGATAGCGGCGAATAACGAACCCCGTGGCCGTAGAGCCCTTTTTGAGACGCATAGAAATCAATCAATTCCCTGGCCCAGTCTGGAGTTCCGGCCTCACCCCAGCCCATGTCGAAGCTCCACTCCAAGGCTTCCACCTCGCCTGCCTCAAAGAGAGGAAATGCAGCCCGGACAAAGTCCTCCTCGAGCATTAAAGACAAACCGATAAGCGGTTTGCCGCTGAGCTTCCCTTTTTCCTGCATGCTGGCTCTCTTGCTCTTAGCCCCTGCCGCATTCAGGGCAGGGATCGGGGGCAGGCGGTTCCTGCGGCTGAGGCTCCTAGGCTGGCACGCCAGAAAGCGAGTGTCCGGTCTCTGCCGGGCTGACTGCTTCGGCGCTGGCTAGCTGTCCGGCAGCGCAGGCCAGACCTCCAGCAACTGCGACCGGGGTGAGGAGCTTGAGAATGGATTCTGGTACTTTCACGGATCTTTTGCCTGCTTCAGGATTAATTTCAGGTCCTGATACCTAATGTACCAGCTGCAACGGTAATGGTCTTCCCCTGTTCTATCCCATGCCGCAGCCGTAGCATGGGTCTGGGATGACAGGCATTGGAATAACGCCGTTGCCGCAGCAGCCTCTATTTGGCTGGCTGTCGTAACTCATGCCGGCAGCAAAGCCGGCAGCTGCTGAGAAGATTAACAACGGCAGACCGTAAGCTAACAGAACTCGCCCTGACTGGGACCTCATGGTTGTTGATCGGGACTGGTTTGCATGAGAATCGCTCGGGGTACGTGATACGACTGTCCTGCTGGGCTTAGCTGCACGCATTTTCTCTAGTGTTTTAAGCGGTACTTTCATGCTCTCACTGGACCTTATGTTTGGAGAACTCCTACTGTGGTCGAACATACCTCAGGCTTAGATTCGTGCCTACCGGAAAAAGGATAGATTCATCGCTCCAGCATGTATTCCAGCCTGGGCAATGAATGTGGCTGTGCCTTTCTCCATAACGCGGTGGCACCCAATCGTGCCGGGGGGAAGGGACAGCTGTTGCCACCGTGTTTTGGCTTCCATATGAGATACATTGAGGAAACAGTCTCCGGGCTCCGCTTCTCAGGCGGCCGGCCCGCTTTGCTCCAGCCGATCTACTCGCTTCTCTAGCCTCGCCACTCTGGTGTCCAGGTCGGCTCTGTCTTTATCTGACCGCAGAAAGAGAGAGCATATACCGTCGAACTTGCTATTAGCTTCAACCTGCAAGAGCCACTAGAATCAGAGGCAACCCGAGCGCAAGCATGGTTCTTCTGCCTGCCATCCTCAACGACTCCACCAGCGCATGTCTGGATACTTGCTTCGTAATTCCTGTTTTATTGCCTCTGCCATCTCGTCAGCCCCGCATGTGGCACAGCGGATTGGACATGGACAAAAGTGGACGTGAATGGTTTTGAGTCGAGGTGCGTTGCTTTCTGTATTTGGCCCGCTCCAGTAGCCCATGCCGGCAACAACTCCTGCTGCAACATTCACTACAGTCAGGAGCAGCCCCAGGGTAAGCATCGATTTGCCAGCCTTGGATCTTCGTGTTGTTGCTCTGAGCCAGGGTTTAATTCTAATTTGGGCAAGCCTCCTCATCAGAAAAGTCGGTCTATCATCAGTTTACGAAGCCATGCTGGTAGTAATCCAGAAACCACAGCCTTTCTGGCACGCTCGCGTGAAAGAAACGGTCCACTACCACAACGGTACCCCACGGCTTTTGGTTGTGACTCCGGCACGCTGCTTTGCTTATTCATCCCGTTCCAGTAGCCCAGGCCAGCTGAGAGTCCCAATGCGAAGAATAGGACGAGCAAGGATGCTCCCAATGGCAGCATCGTCCGGCCGGTTTGCTGTCTTACCTTCCTCAAATGCTGAAGGTATGCCCCCGTCAAGCGATAGTTGCTGTGGCTGTTGGCTGAAGTCCGGCGTGCGTGATCTCGCAACCTTGAAAGGATTTGCATCACTCATCTCTCAAAAGATAGTAATATTCATCTCTTGATTACTCTAAAATTATAGGCTGTCGGGTTGTTGAGTCTACAGGCCTCCGGATTAATTTGTGAGTGAAGGGATATAATCGGCCAGGCTGGATGAGGGGACTGTTGCTATAAACGAGGGGTTTGCGTACATGAGATTCTCTGCCGGGCTTTTTCGGAAAACTATGTACCTGTGGTTGATCGGGCCAATAGCAGTCTGTCTTCTTGCCTGGGGGATGCCGAATCTCGCCACAGCGGCTCCGGCGGGTTTCGATCAGGCTGTCGCCTCTTTCAAGGGCAAGCAGTACAGCCAGGCGTTGCGGCAATTTCAGGCAGTGGCGCAAGCCAATCCGAGAGATTCCAGCAGCCGTTATTACATGGGGCTGTGCTGCCAGTACATGAATCAGCTGGCAGAAGCCAAGCGCCACTATGAGTGGGTGGCTACCTACGGCGATGTCCGGTTGAAAGGCATGGCGCAGACAGGACTGGATCAGGTGAGCCGCTATCAATCAAACCGCGGCTATGCTGGACAGGGTAATGTCACGTCCCAGGCAAGCAGCCCGGCTGCTCCCACAGGCGGAGCCGCCCGCGGCGCGGTGAAGAAGATTCTGTACTTTTACACCGGCTGGTGCGGCGTCTGCAAGAAGTTCGACCCCACCTGGACTGATACGCAAAGCCGTTTCCGCAGCATTCAGTTTGTCAAACTCGACGCGGAGGATACCGGCAACGAGAAGCTGGTTAAGCAGTACGGCGTGAAAGCGTATCCAACCTTAGTGTACTTGAGCGGGTCCGGACAGGTATTGAGCAATTCGTCCGGAGCACCGATGGGAGAGAATTTCGCTAAGACAATCGAGTCCATCGGCCCTTAGTTCAGGGAGCCAGGCGCTTCAACGCGGTTTTTCACGCGGTAGCTAACCCAACTTCCGCAGCTGACAACTAAATTTTGACGATTTTTGCTGAAGTTG
>CAYPBX010000417.1:0-3279 GCA_964409075.1 uncultured Candidatus Obscuribacterales bacterium | reverse complement strand
GGTCGGGCACCTGGACGCCGGTTCAATCCAGCCGTTAGGGCGTCACAGACAAACTATGATTTAAGGCTGGTGGTGCCAGACTCGATTTTGTCACCTGGCAGGATTACGGCTGGATAACAGACAGCATAGCTGATGGAGCCCGGACAGTCCGGGGATACCTAGCGGAGGCGGGATTGAGCCCGAAGACGCCGCTGCTCCTGGCCGGGTCTGGCAACGGAGCGTGGTCGACACCTTCCAGGGCGATGAGCAGCCATAAGCGAGCATCACTGCTTGCCAGGAACTTGTTGAATGAGTTCGCCGATCCCCGCAGGATCAACTACGCTCTCGCTCAATATTACACAGGGCTGGAGCCTGGAATAGAAGACCCAGAAGACTTCAGCGATGAGCAGTCCTTGATCTCGTGGAAAGACAAGGAACAAAAATACGTTCTCACTCAAAATGGATCCGTCTTTGAAATATTCAGCAAAGGCAAGCGCGGCATGATTGTCGAAACAAGCGTAGACGGCAGCATGACCTTGCGTGCAGCAGCTGCAGCAACTGATGGGCTCCTGTCGATGGCAATCAGAGATGACCGCGCCAGGGTGGTGGTGGCCATCGTCAACAATCACTCTCCAGCTGCCAGGGAGATCGATGTTAACTTCATGGATCTCAAAGGAGCTCCAGAAACCGCCAGGGCGACAATTCAACTTGTTGATGAAAGGCATGGGCATAACGGGCTCGATGCCGGCGAAACACGGGTGATTGAGCGCGAGTGCGATGGCAGTTTCCGAGTCGGAATAAAACTTTCCGCGCATGCCACCGCCTGCATATCCTTATCCTTTGCCAAAACCGACGTATCCATTAGTCCTGTACCAATCTAGGAAAATGATCGGGTAAGCCAGCCACTTCAGGTAGCCCGGAGAGCAATTTCTGCGAAGTGTGACAGATCGGTCAAATGCGTTTCAATAAGGCTCCGCACGACGTCAAGGTCCATCTTTCTATAATCATGGATAGCGATATTACGGAACCCCACCATAGCCTGCAGATGCTGACTCAAATCACTGTCGATGATGCCTGCATCCTCGAGCACAACAAACACGTCACGGCTGCTTTGCGGTATGCCCAGCTGTTTTACCCTTACCACGCGCATTCCCATATCGATCGAGGCTTCGCAAGCTCGCTGAAGGTTCAGGATGATGGAATCCTGCTTGGTGAAGTTGTTTGCAAACTCCGACTCGTCACCGCCATATTCCTCACGGATTCTGCGTAAACAACGCTCGATGGTCGCAGCCTTGTTTACAACAACATCATCTACCATCTCCGAACACCTTTCCGCGTGACTCTATATCTTTGAGCAGCTCGTGGCGCTGCTCAGAAAAACGCAAATAATCGGTGAGCGCCTCAGTCTCAAAGGTGTCGCACTTGAGTTTATCAGCACAATAAATTCGTTGACCGTTTCTTACAACCTGAGCGCGCAATACAGTCGATGCCGGCAGCAAGTCGACTATATCAATGTCCTTACCGATTTTTCTTGCTATCAGCTGGGCAACGTGCCATAGCTCGACCCGCTCGATATTTCCATTGGAGAGGATCGCCAGATCGACATCACTGCCGGCGACATCCGATCCCGTTGCGGTACTACCGAACAGCCATATGCCGACGACATCGGGAAACTTTTCTTTAATGGCGGATACGCAGACCTCAAGAATATCCATTTAATTCCGGAGCAGAGCTCGAGTTTTGTGACATTCAGCCATCCTCAATATTACCAGGCCGGATTTCGAGCAAGTTGAGGCGGCTTCTTGCGCCACATTGCGACGCTGTCGGATTTACAAATGGCTGGTCGTCAAGTGCTGCACCGGTGAACGTCCAATGTATAACGCACACCACTGCACCTGTTCCCGCCTCTCAGCCAGCGTCTGAACAATTTAGAGGGGCACACCAACATCTGTAGAGGTCCAGCATTGTGAAATCATATTCAAGTCCCATATTGAGTTCATACTCACTCAGCGGTGCCTTGTAGCCGCTTCCAATCAGTCCAGAGCAGAGAAGTGGCACCAAAGGTATGATACGCAATTTTGCCCATGTACATCCAGCGCATCGGACCACTATGATCGGTAAAAGACCTCTCCGGTCGATGACACCACTCAATTGCATCCGACAGTACGGAATTACTCCTGGTAAGCGCTCGTTACGCTACCGCCCTTCAGACGCCGGTCCGCCTCTCAGCCGGCGTCTGAACAAATCTGTGAGAGCCCTGGCGAAATAGTTCACGGATCTGTCAAGCAAAGGCAGGCGTAACTCTCGCGAATGTGCTTGCGGCGGGCAAGCGAAAAACAGCGCCGAGATCAGGTAGTTGTATAGCAAGCAGGCAGCGCTCTCTTCAATCGTTCAATTGCCTGCCGAGAGAGCCGACGGCAGTCCTTGAGCTTCAGGCGCCGCAGGTGCGTCATCTTTTCCAGAAAAATAAGTCCATTATCGCTTACTGCAGTATTGGAGATATCAAGCTTACTCAGAGACTTTAGACCAGGAACATAAGACAGTCCACTGTCTGTAATATTAGTGTCTGACAGATCGAGATCACGCAGAGAGCCCATTGCGGCCAGCTCCCTGAGTCCCTCATCTCCCAATGCAGTATTATCAAGCTTCAAGTCTTGCAGCCTCGTCAACTGTCCCAGATGAGATATACCGACATCTGTAATTTTCGTATAACTCACATCCAGCTCGGCAAGCCTCTTGAAAGCAAGCAGATCATTGAGTCCAGCATCTGATATGGCCGTTTCTGATAACACCAGCACCTTCAGATTCTTCTGATGCCGCAAGCACTTCAAACCCGCATCAGTTATTCTGGTTCGATCAAGATAGAGCTTCTCCAGCGGCATTCCAGCAAGAGATCCAAGACCAGTGTCCGTCACGGAAGTATTGTTCAAGCTCAGATACGTCAGCTTAAGTCCGGCCAGTTGTGCAAGAAGAGCATCACTGGCCGCAGTGTGACTTAAGTGAAGGTTGTCCAGCGATCTGATGTGTGCGATCTCGGAAAGCCCCCTCTCGCTCAAGACCGTGCCATCGAGCCAGAGCTCACGGAGAGTCATGCGTGCAAGCAAAACGATCCCCTCATCATTTATTTTGGTATCACTGAGTACCAATCGGTAGATGCCGGGTGCATCGGCCAGGTACTTCAGCCCGGTATCGCTTACACCTGTCGCTGCCAGATTCAGATCTCCCAGATTGGCCAAACCCGGCATGAGAGCCAGTGTCTTGTCCGTTATCCGTGTCCCTTTCAGATTAACTGTAGTCAGA
>CAYPBX010000416.1:0-3283 GCA_964409075.1 uncultured Candidatus Obscuribacterales bacterium | reverse complement strand
ATCGATTGCTTCAAGCAAAGTGCACTCCTGCCCGTCCCATCTGGCTCCGCCTTGCATTATAGCGGCAGAGACTCACTGGTGCCGCTTGCCTGTCTCCGGCTGCCTTAGGCAGGCTATACCGCTCACGGCAGACGCCTTACCCCGCGCGCAAGAGATTCGCCGCCTTGAATAATGCTTACAACTAACAGGCTGCCCAGCGCTTAAACTTCAGCGCAGATACCGAGAGATTAGTCTCAGGCCTTCCCTTATAAGAGCCTCCCTGGAGGAGGCTCCGTCTACCTGCTGCCAGGGAAAACGGTATGGCGCCCGGGTAGCTTCTCTCGGCAACTCGTACCTGTCAGCCAGCAGGCCGGACCGATAGCTGCCCTCAAGGGACGACAGCTCCAGCCGGGTGTCGGACTTTAGCCTTGCGACATTGTCCAGCTGCCAGGCAGGAGCGCCGCGCGACAAATAACGCGACTCGAGCCGCTCATATCGCTCAAGAGCATCCAGGAGCGCCAGACGGTAATCATGATACTGCCTGGTTGTGAGCAGCTCTCCTTGACCGTTACGTAGCTTAGGCTCCCCGTTAACCGGGCGCCCGTCTGCAAATCTGCCTCCGTACAGGTGGAGATCGCTTTCCGCCACGGTTCCAGCGATGCCTCCGGTGGCATCGTAATAGCCGCCCAACCGGCTTACCTGCCATACCGGCTCGTGCTTTTTGACAGATAGGAAGCTCTCCTGAGCACAAGCTCCCGGCAGGCTCAAGGTCAGGAGCGCCGCAACCAGCCAGCCTGCCTGGCGACAACTGTAGTCTCTCATCGGCTTAAACTCTCAACTGGGGACCAGAGGAACGAGACGTTGTCCTCAAGTTAATAGTTCCGGCGGCCGCTGCCCGGAGGCACCGGCGCCCGAGAGCCCTTGCCGTATCCCCTGCTTGCCTGAACACCGCTGCCGCACGCTAGAATGGTTTCGCGGGACAGGTAGCCCGGTCGATTTGAGGTTCGTGTCATGCCTGAGTGGGAAGAGAGCCATGAAAATGAGCACGACGTCGGTGTGCTGACCGAGACCAAAAAGAAGGTCAAAAAGCCACCACTCTACAAGGTTCTCCTGCACAACGATGACTATACGACCATGGAGTTTGTGGTCTACATCCTCAAAGCTGTCTTTCACAGGCAGGACGCGGACGCTTTCAGGATCATGATGGCTGTTCACCAGCAAGGTATCGGGGTCGCTGGCGTGTTTACCTATGAGATTGCCGAGGCTAAATGCAACAAAGTCATACAGCTAGCCCGGGCCAATGACTTCCCTCTTCTGTGTACCATGGAAGAGGAGTAAGCTAATTTGCACGAGAAGAATGCTTGTGGGAATAATTGTGATTGATGAGTTGAATCTGCATACAAGATCATGCTAACCAGCGAATTACAGAAGACACTGAACAAGGCGATTAACCTGGCGGTCAGCCGCCGGCACGAATACCTGACGCTGGAGCATCTCCTCTATGCCCTGCTGGAGGAGAAGACCGGCTCAGAGGTGGTCAGGCACTGTGGCGGCAACAGCGAGCGCTTGAAGGAGGAGCTGGATGAATTCATGCGCGAGGCTCTCGATAAGCTCCCTGATGGAGTCGATATGACACCGGAGCAGACAGCCTCCTTCGAGCGCGTGCTCGAGCGAGCCTTTCTGCAGGCGCAGTCCTCGGGCCAGCCGACTATAGATAGCGGCAACATCCTGGCTGCCATGTTTGCCGAGCGCCGCTCACACGCTGTCTATCTCCTGGAAAAAGAAGGCATCACCAGGCTGGATGTGCTCAATTACATCTCTCATGGCATATCCAAGCTGGAGGCCGGGGCCGAGGAAGCGGAGGAGCCGCCCTTTCCGGATGAGAGCGAGGGGCGCGCGCAGCCGACACGCGATCCGCTTGAGGCTTACACGATAAACCTAATCGCGCGTGCCAAGGAGAATAAAATTGATCCCTTGATTGGCAGAGAAGCCGAGGTGAAACGCACCATTCAAGTTCTCTGCCGGCGCCGCAAGAACAATCCTGTCTATGTCGGAGATCCCGGCGTAGGTAAAACCGCCATCGCCGAGGGCCTGGCTTTGAAGATTCATAACGACGAGATTCCCGACGCCCTCAAGGGAGCCGAGGTCTATGCGCTCGATATGGGAGCGTTAATTGCCGGAACCAAGTATCGCGGGCAGTTCGAGCAGCGGCTCAAGGCAGTCATCAAAGCGCTGCAGAAAAAGCCGGGAGTAATCCTTGTCATCGACGAGATCCACACGATAGTCAGGGCCGGCGCAGTCGAAGGCGGCAGCATGGACGCCTCCAACATTCTCAAACCAGCCCTTGCCTCAGGCGAGCTGCGCTGCATAGGCTCAACTACTTATCCTGAATACAAGGCGTCCTTTGAGAAGGATAAGGCGCTGGCCAGGCGCTTCCAGAAGATTGAAATCAGCGAGCCGAGCATAGAGGATACGGTCGAGATTCTCAAAGGGCTGAAAAGATACTATGAGGAGCATCATGGTGTAACCTACAGCAATGAAACGCTCGAGGCAGCAGCAGAGCTTGCTGCCAAGCATATAACCGACCGCTGCCTTCCAGACAAAGCAATTGACGTCATAGATGAGGCAGGCGCCTCGGTCAAGCTCATGCCGGCGGATGAGAGATCCTCCCGTGAGATCACCGTTGCCGACATCGAGCAGGTGGTGGCAAGTGTAGCCAAGATCCCCACCAAGTCGGTCTCCGGCTCGGACAAGGAGCGCCTCAAGAGCCTGGAGCCGGAGCTGAAGGCGGTTCTTTTCGGGCAGGATCACGCCATTGAGCAGGTAACCAGAGCCATCAAGCTCTCGCGCTCCGGTCTCGGCAGCCCAAGCAAACCGATCGGCTCCTTTCTCTTCTCAGGACCTACTGGTGTAGGCAAAACAGAGCTGGCCAGGCAGCTGGCGCAGGTCATGGGTGTCAATTTTTTGCGCTTTGACATGAGCGAGTACATGGAGAAGCATGCTGTCGCGCGTTTGATCGGCGCACCGCCAGGCTATGTAGGTTTCGACCAGGGCGGGCTGCTCACCGATGCGATTAGCAAAACTCCATATGCGGTGCTGGTACTGGACGAGATAGAGAAAGCCCATCCCGATGTTTTCAATATATTGCTGCAGGTGATGGACCATGCGACGCTCACCGACAACAACGGGAAAAAAGCCGATTTTCGAAATGTCGTCTTGATAATGACCACTAATGCTGGCGCCAGGGAGATGACCAGTGGAGATATAGGTTTCAGAACGGCTCATGGCGATGGAGAGGACACAA
>CAYPBX010000415.1:266-3294 GCA_964409075.1 uncultured Candidatus Obscuribacterales bacterium | reverse complement strand
GTACTAATAAAGGATGGTTGACCATCTGTGTCGATCTGCTTTCTGATTCTATTGATATTCAAACGAACGCTGCCGGCAGAAGCATCCGAATCAGTCGGCCAGACACGCTCGATTAAGGCCTCGGAGGTAAACACCTCGTTGGGGTGGCGCATGAGGAACTCCAGGAGGGCAAACTCCTTTGGTTTGAGGCTTACCTCCTGCCCAAGTTTAAAAACGCGATGGCTCGCAGGGTCCAGCTCCAGATCACCGGCTTTCAGACGGCTGTCGGTGACCCCGACAGGCCGGCGCAGGAGCGCCCTGAGTCTGGCCGAGAGCTCACGCATATGAAACGGCTTGGTCAGATAGTCATCGGCGCCGGCATCGAGCCCTACCTCCTTGTCACTGATCTCCCTTCTGCCTGTAAGCATAATTACAGGCGTCCGGCCGCCGGCAGCACGAAACTCGCGGCATACTTGGATGCCGTCCATACCAGGCAGGTTCCAGTCCAGGATGACGACATCAAACTCGTAGAGCTTCAGGCGGTCCAGCGCTTCGCGCCCGTCATCGACGTGATCAACCATATACATCTGCGAGCGCAGCCAGTCGACAACCACGTCACTGAGCGCCTTCTCATCCTCTGCCAGCAACACCTTGGGCATAGGTTGGTGAGCTTCCGGTCAAATTCTCTCCCGATTGTTGAGATCATACCCTCAGAAACGGCCCGGCCACCGACCGCACAGGCTGCCTGGCGTTGCAACAATGACCAAGCCAGAAGCCGGGCTGTTCTTGAAACATTTCTGAAACAAAGCGGATACCTCCTTGAAACAACCAAAAGGTACACTCTACCTGTCATCGGGAAGGGAGAGCACCATGACACCAACACTACTGACCATGTCGGATACAGACGCAGGCCCCACCCCACTGGGAACGGATGCCACGGTCCTCAACCACAAGCATGCCCCGGAGGTATATAGAAACGTTCTCTACGGGCTATGGATTGATCAGATTGTCAGCCGTTACACCAAAACCATTCATCTTAAAGAGACCTCTTCCCCCTACATTTACTCCTGGCTAGTCACTGCCCATTAGATCGACCCTGTAAAGTTTTCATCCCACCTCGTCCCAGACCGGTCCGGCCGTTGAGCATCCACCCTGAGCTCAGCGGTCGGTTGCCCTATACTGTCCCTTAAGAGGATAACAGGACTCCGGTCTTATATGCTCAATTTGAGAATCTCCCACAAAGGCCTCATCCTGGTTGCGGTTCCACTTTTCTTTGAGCTTATTTTTGTAGCCATTCTCTACAAGATTGTTCTCGACACAAACCGGGAGCTTGCCGAGGAGGGCCGAGCCCGAGCTATCGTCTCCCACATGCAGATCGTCTCCGGTCTCTGCGAGGATGCCGCTGTCGAGCTGGCGCGCTTTCAAAGGGGATTCCACTCCCGCCATCTTGAAAGCTACAGGAGCAAGGCCGAGGCTGTCCAAAGGCAGTTCAAGCTGCTGCACGAGCTACTGGCTGACCGCCCCGGGGAGCTTGCCACCCTGCAAGAGCTCGAGATGACCATCCAGCGCGTCGTCAATATCCTCGAAGACAGCCGCCGGCTGATGGAGCTTGGCGGAGGAGGCAGGATCATCTCCTTCAGGCACTATGCCGAGCTTTTCCGCTCAGCCCGGGAAGGACGACTGCAGATCGAGGAGCTGGTGAAGCCTTACCGCAAAAGGGAGAGTGAAAGCCGGCAAGCGCAGGCCAGGTCGCACCGGCAGCTGGAGCAATGGCTTTTGATCGGCGTCCTGCTCAACATAGCCATCGCCATAGCTCTGGCACGATTCTTCACAGGCAGCATCACGCGGCGGCTGGCAATCTTAAGTGAAAACAGCCGCCGCCTGGGACGCGGAGAGCCGTTGAATCCGAAGCTGCCCGGAGCCGATGAGATTAGCCATCTCGATGCGGTCTTCCATGAGATGGCGGATGCCCTGGGAGCCGCCAACCGGGCAAAGCAGGAGTTCGTCTCCATGATCAGCCACGACCTGCGCAGCCCGCTCACCTCCGTTCAAGGGACACTGACACTTTTAGAAGACGGGGCCTATGGGCAGCTCACCCAGACAGGACATGAACGAGTAGAGACCGCAGGCAGAAGCCTTGATCGCCTGATCGGCTTGATTAACGATCTGCTGGATCTGGAGAAAATGGAAGCCGGACTGCTGACCATGAAACCACAGGAAGTAGCAGCTGAAGAGATTGTTAACGAGGCGATTGAGTCGCTGCGCCAGCTGGGAGAAGAAAACCAGGTTACATTGAAAGGCGAGGTGGAGCCTCTCAAGGTCAAAGTCGATCAAAAGCGCATTCTTCAGGTGCTCATCAACCTCATAGCCAACGCCATCAAGTTTTCGCCACCAGGCACAACAGCTCTCACCAGGTTAAGCAAGGAGAAAAATTATGCCAGGATTACCGTTTCTGACCAGGGTCCAGGCATCCCTGCCGAGTACCGGCAATCTATCTTCAATCGCTTCCAACAGATTACGAGGCGGGAAAGCTCCAAGCAAGGCACGGGGCTCGGGCTGGCAATCTGCAAAGCAATTGTCGAGGCCCACGGCGGCACGATCGGTGTCGAGAGCCAGCCAGGCAAGGGAAGCACATTCTGGATCAATCTGCCGCTTTACCACGGTTCGGTCCCCGGGCAAGGGTCAGGCAGCCCAGCTTCACAAATCTAAGGGTCGGGTCTGCCGGCGGGAGACGGCAGAGCTGTCGGGAATATAGGGAGCAGGAAAGGTAAAGCTTGCAGATAGCCAGTCGAGATTATCAGCCAGCTGGCAAGATCCACAGGCTAAAAGAACGCACAACCATGGCAGGGCATCAACTGACAGAAGCTGAGATAAAGGCAATTCTCAAAGACTCCCAGTTGCCGGAGAGGCTTTCACAGATCTGCCGGGAGCACGACATTACACCAGCCGAGCTGCACCTCTGGCAGCTCAAGCTGGGCGAGCCAAGGTCTGGTCAGGGACCTTCGACCAGCGACCCGGCAATCGCTGTCATCAACTCACTTGCCAGTGC
>CAYPBX010000415.1:0-256 GCA_964409075.1 uncultured Candidatus Obscuribacterales bacterium | reverse complement strand
CTTCGCTGTCGCCCCGAGCTACTCGCCTTTCAAGACGACTGCCGGCAAGATAGTCGCCTCCGAGCGTGTCAGGTTGAGCGGGGAGCAGGGCGAGCACTTTTACCGGTTCAAAATTGTCTTTGAGTATCGCGTAGACGGGCAACCATATTACTGCGACACAGTGCGTTTTGGAGTAACCCGCGCCAGAGATCTGGAGAGGTACCCGATCGGCAAGACAGTTCGAATTTACTACTACAAGCACGATCCCACGACAGCT
>CAYPBX010000414.1:0-3297 GCA_964409075.1 uncultured Candidatus Obscuribacterales bacterium | reverse complement strand
GGATGGCTGGCTAAGAGAGCCAAAATCACTCTGTGCAGCATGGGCAGATCGCGCAAAAAATGCCCCACACTGAGTATTCTCTTCGGTTCTAGGACACCGTTTGCCTCAGGAGCAAAAAAATCAGCGTCGACACCGTGATTAATAAAAACAACTCGCCCGGCACCGACATGCTCCTCAAAGGAAGGGAGATCGCGCTCATAGAGCACAATCGCAGACGAGAGGCGTCTAGCATTGCTACGCATCTCCTTGTCCCAGAGGGCCGGAGGAAAATGGATGGTGGTGATGAGATTGGACGGCGCCTTCCGATAGGAGTCGAGAAGGAGGTGATGACTCTCAAAGTCCAGAATGTGCCCAATCCGTCCCTCATGACCTGCCCAGGAACGCAAAAATTGCCATTCTGCAGCAGAATACTCTTGCCTGCGCGGTGGCCAGCGTCGATAGAAAGAGTAGGCTTTGCCCACCATGCGATTGATAAGCGAAGCGCAAGGAGAGATCATCTCAACGTCCGGATTTATCCTACTAACGTAACGAGCTACCTGCCCGTAGCTACTGTGGCGGCCCCAGTAACCTGTGGTATGCGTCAGGTAGATTACCTTTTTCAAGGCAGACATAGCAGGGTTTCTCTACTAAAGGACAGACTCACTGCCAGGCTGCCATAGCAGCAGATTCGAACTCACGGATGTATTCATCAAGCCTACCGCTCTCCATAGCCTCTACCAGCTCCTGCCAGCCTCTCCTCAACTTCGCCGGCGAGAAGAGAAGCTCCCGCAACTCAAGGTTTGCCTTCGATATGGGACCCATGTCATTGCCCGCGCACCACTGAATCTTGCGGGCCAGATCGTTGATATCAGGCAGGCGCAAGTGGGCCCACTTGTGCCACTGGGACGGGAAGGCCCTTCTTTTAAACCAGCGAGGCCTTACAAGCATCTCCTTTTGTTGCGCATATTCGTTCATCGGCGGATAGTCGGTCGTTATCACCGGCATACCGCTGCAAACAGCTTCGACCAGAGCGTATCCAATCCCCTCCAGCTTGGATGGCTGCACAGCCACATCCCCTTCTGCGTACAGGTCAGCAGGATTTGCTAGATTGCCAATTCTCAGCTCAATCCGCTCATCCAGATCTGGCAGAGGTGCCTCTTTCTGCAAATGCACGCGCAGTCGAATATCCTTCAGCTTCACCTTCTTGAAGGCAAGTATGGTCTCTCTGGTGCCTTTGCGATCATCAGGATTGACAACACCAGCATTGTGCACGAACAAGCGTGCAGGACCTTCAATGCACCGAGCTGGAAAGCGTGAAAGATTGATTGTTGCCGGAATGTAGACAGAATTGTTCCAGCCGAACTTTCGCAGGTGCTTTAGAGTAAATTGTGTCTGACAGACAAAAGCGCTGCAACGACCCCAGCCCCTATCCCGGACACCAAACCACTCCCAGGTGGGCACGCAGATACTATAGAGCCCGAGCTCGCGCGCCGCCGGCATGAGTTTGCGGTGCCACCAGTACCGTTCTGGAAAGATAATTCCCTTTAAGCCAGACAATAACGTCTTAAGCTCGTCCTCTGAGCATCCTGGATCAAGAGGCACTTCAAAAGGAGCGATAAGCTCATGCTGCTCCAATTGCTCCGATGGGGGCACCAGATGGTAGCCCAGCCCCAACAGCGCCCGAAGCTCTTCGCCCAGCCTGCCCAGACCCGTACTGTCCTTGGGTCCCACGAACGCCCAGTCTGAAAAGGTCAATCGTTGTGTCCCCTTACCCACGCATACATGATAGAACAAGCGCTAGGTGCAGCCCTTATTGTAGCCCGCTGTAGACTCGACATTGGCATTACCACGGTTGTCTGCCCTCTGCTCGCCAGAGAGGAGATGTTAAGGGAAAATATCATTGTTGATAATATCAACAACCGTACAACAAGAAACGTTCTGCCGATTGCTGGCCAAGAGGTGCAACCGTTGATCGTTATAGCCCATCCAACCGGTAACTCCTTTGTCAGAGCCCTTCTCGAGGAACTCGTCAATCTTAATCAGCTTGATTCCTTTCACACCACCCTGGGGCTGATCGAAACGTCCCTGCTCATCAGACTGGCTCCGCTGGCGCTCAAACAACAGCTGCTACGCCGCAGCTACCACCTGCCACGCTCCAAGCTCCGGACATATCCGTGGAGAGAATCTGTCAGGCTTGCAGCTGAGTATATGGGCATGAAACAGCTTTCAAGAAAGGAGAAGGGCTGGGCAGCATTTGACCTGGTTGCCCGCGAGCTAGACCGGAAAGTTGCCAACCATCTATCACTAAGATTCCAGCTAGGCTCGCTGCCCAGCCCGGGTGGGGTGTATTGTTACGAAGACTGCGCCTTTCAAACCTTCCGCCGGGCCAAAGAGCTGGATTTGAGGTGCTTCTACGACCTTCCCATCGCCTACTGGCAGACCGCGCAGAAACTGCTGGCAGCCGAGGCCGAGCGTCTTCCCGAATGGGCGCAGACCTTAGGAGCAACAAACGATCCGGTTGAGAAGCTTGAACGAAAGGAAAGCGAGCTCGAGATGGCAGACATCATCTTCTGCCCCAGTCGTTTTGTACTTGATTCGCTACCGACATCTGTAAAGCAGACCAAGCCGGTAATCATCTCAGAATTTGGCTCCCCCCCAGTACCAGGGCCGGCCGCTTCAGCAACCGAAAACATTCACGGTCCGCTCAGAGTGCTGTTCGCAGGCGCGCTCTCGCAGCGAAAAGGGCTGGCGGATCTTTTTGGTGCCATGAAGCTCTTAAAGCGCGCAGATGTGGAGCTGGTTGTAATGGGTTCGCTAATTCTACCGATGGACTTTTACCGCCAGCAGCTGCCAAATTTCGTTTACGAGCCGCCCAGGCCGCACAACAAGGTGCTGGAGCTCATGCGCTCCTGCCATGTACTGGTTTTGCCATCGATCGTGGAAGGAAGGGCTCTAGTACAGCAAGAAGCGATGATTTGCGGACTGCCAATTATAGTGACACCCAACGCAGGAGGTGAAGATCTGATTAACGAAGGCAAGACCGGCTTCCTAGTGCCGATCAGACAACCGGAGGCGATTGCAGCAAAGCTTGCCTGGTGCGCAGATCACCTGGGCGACCTCGCTCAAATGGGGTTAGAGGCCCGACTGAAAGCTAAGCAGCTTACCTGGGCGAGATACAGTCAGAAAATTGCCCAGGCCATCGACTCGACTTTTCAGGAGACTATCTGACAACAGGCAGATGCCTCGTGAGGGCAACGATACTACCTCTTAGCCGATGCTGAAGAAGCGCTCAGAGGTCTCCGTGACCCGGCGGGCTCC
>CAYPBX010000413.1:0-3310 GCA_964409075.1 uncultured Candidatus Obscuribacterales bacterium | reverse complement strand
CTGGGCTTTGCCCTGGTTCTGGTCGAAAGCCCTTATACCGAGAGCAACGTGGCTGCCCTTGATGCTGTACGCCGCTGGGCACGCAGCCGCTTTCAAAAAGATCCGGAATTCCTGCACCCAGCAAGCCTGGATGCGCCCTCGGTCCCTCACAACTCAGTCATGGATGCTCTCGGTTACAACCTTGTCGCCCAGCCCAGCGCCTGGTTGCGCTCGGCAGCCGGCACATTTGTCGCCCACCAGATAGCAGCCTTTCACCAGCACTCCGCTTATGGCAGCTTCAAGAGAGCCTATTTCGATCTATTCGGGGTCGACGCGGATTCGGCTGCGCTCATCGCCCATTATCAGTCCTACAAGGCCAGACTATCTGTCGACGTGCTGATTACAGCTGTCTTCCTGATGGGGTCGATCGCAGTTGGGTTGATCCGGATAGCATTCTTATCGGATCGGCGCAGACGCTGGTCAACGACGCGAAAAACACTCGCTACCGGCTGGCTAGTGCTCTCCCTTTACTACTTATGGTCCTCCTGGGTCACCGATTCGGTATCGCTTTTGGTATCGTCTGCTGTCTGCGCGGTGGGGGGAGTATATTTGATCCGTCCGTTTGTGATCGGATTGGGCGAAGGCAGCACGCTCTGGGTTCGCCCGCTTAAAGTAACATCCGGCGCTAGCGCGCTTGCCTTATGGCTTACCTTCAGCCTGTTTGCCATACAGCTTCTAACATGGATCCGCACCGGAACGCTCACATCACCAGATCCGCTCACGCTTCTCATTGGAGCCCTCACCGGCAATTTCATCTACGATCCTGCCCAGACCAAACACCTGATCATGCAGCTGACCGGCATCGCCTGGCTGCTGGTCAGCTTCTGGACAGTCAGCCAGGTTGGCAAGGGTGCGCTTTCTTCCGAGGAGGATTTCAGTTTTCCTGACCCGCCGAGCTGGCAGGACCAGCCCCGACCGCAAGCAATCTCCTCTAGGGAACAGGACCTTCAGCAGTTGGCATCTAAGTGAAGATAGATTGTTTGGCAGTTGCTTGCCCAGAACTGCCAGCTCTAGGCGTGAAGGCCCGTACAAGCGGCCCCTTCTGGCAGTGTAGAATACGGAAATACTTGCCCTCGTGTCGGAACCGGCATACGAGTCGCACTTAAAATGCGATGCCCCTAAGGGCTTGAGGGTTCGAATCCCTCCGAGGGCAAAGATCTAACAGTACGCTGTTCTCCAGCTTTCCGATCCCGGCTGCCTCCAGGCACACAGTATCCCCATCCTGCAACCAGGGATATCTGGCAGGCACAAGGACAGCACTAGTTTTGGGATCGATGCGAGCTGAAAATTCAGCTATGCAGCCGTCGCCAACCGTGCCTGAGCCGAGAATATAGCCAGGATGCACTGCGATGTTCTGCCGCCCCAACCAGGCGATCAGGCGCGGAAAGCTCCAGGCAGCTTTCCGTCCTGTCGGCGGATGAGTGTGATAGATCGTGTTGTAATTGGTGCGGCTACGCTCTTGCCCGTTTACCGTAATCACCATCTCCATACCGAAGACACCGTTCTCATCCATAGGCAGATGGGAGGCCGGCACGAATTGAGGACCCAGCGTCTTGCCCAGAATCGACTTGCTGTTTGTGGGACCGAGCCCTGCCATATCAATCTTTTGAATATCTCTAGCAGACCAGTCATTGAGTATGGTGATCAGGCAGCTCTGCCTGAAAAACTCGAGCGCCTCCTTCTCATCGGTAATCTGAGCATCCTGCGTAATCAGGCAGCCGATCTCAAACTCATAGTCCGGTGCCTTGACAAAATCAGGAATGTGCACTGTATCTCCAGATACGAAGATCTTCTCAGGCGGCAGATCGATTGAATAATAAGCCGCATGGTCGTACCATTCCGGCCAGATTTGAGCACCGCGTTTCTCCCTTATCTGCACTAGATGCTTCTCAAAACCAAGGAAGTCAAGCAAGGCTCTAGGCTCGGGAATCTCTGAATTCAAAAATTTAACCGTGGCAGCAGCGCGCTTGAAGTGCATTAATACTCTCCCTCCGCAGAAGGGCTGCAAATACGATCGCAAAGGTGCGCCCCCGAAATCATGAGCAGATTATCCATCCTCATTGAAATTTGCCTGACAGTCTTTATCGAGTCTTTATCGGAGATGAACAACCTCCGATGGGCAGATAAGCAAGGCTGCCGTAAAATTGTCGTCGTCTGCAGAGCGGACGAACTGCAATGGCCAGCCAGAGAGCAATAACTCTATGACCAGACATTCTGCTAACTTTGAGGCCTTGGTTGCCGAGGTTAAGAAGCGCGTAAGGGAGATATCGCCTCAGGAAGTAGCTAAAAAGCTGGCTGCAGGCGAGGTTTTTCACCTGGTCGATGTCCGCGAAGATCACGAGTGGGCTGTTGCTCACGCAGCCGGGGCCATACACATCGGCAAGGGCATAATTGAGCGCGATATTGAAAAGCACATTCCCGACTACGATACCGCAATTGTCCTTTACTGCGGCGGCGGCTATCGATCTGCTCTGGCGGCAGACAATATCCAGAAGATGGGATACAATCACGTCCTTTCCATGGCAGGCGGAATGCGAGCCTGGCAGGCTGCTTCCCTACCGCTTGCCCAAAAGGACGCATGAATGCTACCGGACTCTAGTGTACTAGGCAGTCCTGCTCCTGCCGACAGCTTCGGAATCAACAACAGTCTGCTGCTGCCCACCCTCCTGCCCTGCAAAGCTCCAGGGCAGGCGGAACCAGAAAGTCGAGCCTTTCCCAACCTGGCTCTCTACCCCAATCTCGCCACCGTGAGCATCCACTATAAGCTTGCAGATGGCAAGCCCGAGGCCCGTTCCTGCCCTCCTTTTTGAATCCTCGCGCTCTACCTGACCGTAGCGATTGAAGATTGTCCTTTGATGATCTTCGGGAATGCCGCGTCCCTGGTCGGAAATTCTCACCTCAATGATCTCTCGACTTGCTGAGATTTTGCTGGACAAAAGGACCCTCCCGCCCGGCGGCGAGAATCGGATCGCATTGGCAAGAATGTTGACGATCACCTGCACAATCCGGTCAGAATCAGCCAGGACAACAGCATCATCAACCTGGCAGGAAAGCTCGACTGAGCGCTCCTGCGCATAAGCATCGACAGCCTGGACCGAGCGCTCGGCTACATCAGCCAGGGATGCCGGCGCCATGTCAAGCGGCATCTGTCCTGCTTCCAACTTTTCCAGATCGAGAAGGTCGTTGATGAGTGCAATCAAGCGATCCACATTGCGCTGAATCGCTTCTGTCTCTTATACACATCTCCGAGCCCACGAGACTAGGCATGATC
>CAYPBX010000412.1:0-3316 GCA_964409075.1 uncultured Candidatus Obscuribacterales bacterium | reverse complement strand
CCCCCAAGTTCGTCAAGATCCGGAACACCGCAGCAACATCCAGACAGTGAGCGCTGAGCGGCAGTAGTGCTACCGGCTTTCCATCCTTCACAACAGCCTTGCCCCAGAACATCCTTTCTATTTCAATTTGTCAAAATCTTCGAGCCAATTATGACACAGATGTAAACTATCTCTGGCTGAGCCTCGGCGCACTGGAGGAACAAGTGCTGGCAATTGCATGGAGATAAAGAAAATTCTAGACCGCCTGCGCTCTGCTCTCGGTCGGAAAGCGCTCTTCCTGGTGCTGGATCGAGATGGCACGCTTACCGCGATCGTCAGCAGGCCTGAGCACTCAAAGATTCCAGATCGGGTCACCACCGCCATACTTGCTCTGGCTAACCTACCGGGTGTCGCGGTAGCAATCCTGAGCGCCAGGGGATGTACTGCGCTCATGAACGACTTCGCCGGCGACAGTATCATTCTCGGTGGCAATTACGGCCTCGAGGTCTATCTTCCACGTGATCATCACTTTGTTCATCCAGTAGCATTGCACACCGAGCCCGTAATCTGCCAGTTGAAAGAGGAGCTTACCGATCTGGTAACAAGCCAGACCCAATGCATACTCGAAGATCATGTTTACTCCCTCTGCCTGCACTGGCATTTAACCCCTGCCAGCCTGCGCGCTGCTGTGCATGAGAAAATTAGGGATCTCAAGCAACGCTTTACCACTGTATATTTCCAGTCCATGCCGACCAGCTATGAGATCCATCCTCCTTATGATTGGGACAAGTCTTATGGAATGGAGCAGATCCAGATGTTGACCGGTTTTAATCCAGGCAGTCATCTTTACCTCTATATCGGTGATACCACCTCAGACGAGCCGGCCTTTCGCTGGGTCAACACCAGAGGCGGTATCAGCGTAAGGGTCGGTCGGTTGGACCAGAGCAATGCCGCCTTCCAGCTGGCAACGCCGGGGCAAGTCGGCGAGCTGTTAGGGCGGCTTTACTCCCTCATCGGCGAGATTACGCACCGTGAGACAAGCAGTTGAATTCTATTCAGGTCTCGGCGCCTTTGCCGAAGCCACCAGGATATTCGATATGCGGGTAGTTGCTGCCTTTGATCAAAGCCAGGCAGCCAATGCAGTTTACGAACACAACTGGGGACTCAAGCCTCGGTCTCGTAATCTGGACAACATAGACCCCGGCGAGATTCCACCTGCCGATATCTGGTGGCTCAGCCCGCCTTGCAAACCGTTTACGGTTCGAGGAAACCGCAAGGACAGCAAAGACAGGCGCGCTACCTCATTTCTCCACTTGATCTCGCTTGTTCCCTCCTGTACTCCCGATTATATTTTCGTCGAAAATGTGCTCGGCTTCCAGGGCTCGGGAGTTCACTACTGTCTGACGCAAACTCTTTTGAGGACAGGCTACTATGTGGGTGAGCTGGTGCTCTGCCCGACGGCCTTCGGCATTCCGATGCGGCGGCCTCGCTGTTTCATCGCCGCAGGGCGGCGCCCGTTCGACCGCCAGGCGCCGGATCCTCCGGCTGGTCCGGCACGCTCGCTCCGGGAGTTCCTCGATGAAACCGGCTACCCTGCTGAGCTTGTCCTGCCGCCGGAGACGCTGACGCGCTATGGCGCAGGATTCCACATCCTCGATCCAAAGGCAGCGGATGCCAGAGCCATCTGCTTTACTAGCGGCTACTGGCGCTGCCATAGAGCAAGCGGCTCCCTGCTTGCTCTGACAGACGGATCCGTGCGCCGTTTCTCGCCGGAGGAGATTGTGCGCCTTTTGGGCTTCAGCGACGGCTTCTCCTTCCCGGCCGAACTCGATCTGGCAACCAGGCTCCGCCTGGCCGGCAACTCGGTGGATGTGCGCTCCATAGGCCACCTGCTCGGGCTTGCCCTCAAGCTTGAACCAGCCGAGCCCGACCGGGTCTCCATTCTCGAAAGCATCGAGGTGACGAAGGTAAGAGTCAACAGTCTTTGAGGGAGAAGGACCAGCTTGAGCGCCGAAGCACCGTGCACACTAGCGCAAGCCGAGGGTGAAAAGCACGAAAGTCGCGCTAGGAACGCCTTGTTAGAAAACCCGGTTCTGGATCTTAATCGTTAAACTATTGCTCTTTGGCCCATCCTTGATGCGAACAGTTATGGGCACATCATACTGAGGATAGGGCATGTTCGGAATTGTCACCGTCAGCTCCTTCTCCTTGACCGAGCTGACGCTTGCTGCGGTCTCGCCAAAGAGAGTCTTGTTCTCGCCGGCGCTCTTGGCAAACCCGCTCCCGTAGATAGTCACCTGTGTGCCCGGCGGCCCGGACTGCAAGCTCAAACTGCTTAAGACCGGTGCCTTTTTCTTCTCCTCTTCGCTACTCCTTGGCCGATCGCCAGCAGAATCGCTGCCCGGCTGCCCATAACTGCTTTGCAGCGGCGCTAGACCAGCATCATCCGCCCTTACAACCGCAGCCGACGAAAGAGCTAAAAGGCAGCTGAGATAAGTTAGGTGCCTCTGCATGTTTCCATCACCTCATTTCATGTGCCGGCTTTATGAAAGTTACCGGCTTCTACCAGCCTATTACTCGAGAGTTGTTTCAGTATATCGGTTTTGCCGACCGAGCGACAAAACAATCCGGCAGGCAGGATAGGCCTTACCTGATAGCGAAGCTAAGCTCCTCGCCGGCTGGTTGCCTCAGCTCAATAAATTGCCTCCTGCGGCTTATCCAGCGGTCAATCTCCCGTCTGGCCCGTACAGAAAAAACAAAGAGAATCGCCACCGATGTGATGCCCTGAAGAGTCAAGGCGCAAGCAATAAGCAGAAGAGCCCCGCCTGTAGCCCAGATAAGCTCAATCGTCAATCTTTTCAGCATTCGGTATAGCATCATTTGTTCCTCTCCTCTTATCGCTGTCACTAGTTAGCTAGCCTCCGACTCTGTGCTGCGGTCACCGCCTGTAGTCTAGTCAGCAAATGTGGAATATTTGTGGAAAGAAACGCCGGACGAGAAGACACACAGGCTCGCCAATAGCCTATGTAACTGCCAGGCATTTAAGTGTGAGGTTGCAAGTGATTCGGCAAAGCCACCCAAACAGTTAGTCAATATAGAAAATCCCATAAGGTTTTATCTTCAATCTTATAGGCCTCATCTTGACATCTTTGGGATAATAGGTAAATGGGCGCTTTTTTCAGGTGGGTTCAGCCGATAAATTCATTGCGCTGCTCAATGCAGCGGGAGTTCCAGCTATATGGATAGTGGCGATAGTCTTGACCCGGCTGCGCAGGGGACGGCAAAGCCCAGGCAGGCAACGCCAGGCGAGCTAGCTGTCGCCTATATCAAATATCTT
>CAYPBX010000411.1:0-3328 GCA_964409075.1 uncultured Candidatus Obscuribacterales bacterium | reverse complement strand
TGATAAGACTAAGTCGATAGCTTGATAATATTAGAATGTCTGCCGAGGTTTTCCCATGGCCGAGCCCAACCGAGACAATAGTGAAGCTCCCCAAAATCAAGCTGCCTGGCAGCGGGAGTCCAGCAGAAAGGAGCCGGTTCAACGCGGAGGCATAGGCAACTTCTTTGCGGCGATAAGACACATTAATGAGGCATCGGTAGCCGATAATGTTCGACAGCGCTTTTCCGATTATGTCACGATTTTCATAGTTGTAGCATGTATCCTGGCTCTGGTGGCTGCTGTCGCCTTGCCTGTCTCGACCGGACTGAAAATGTTGCCCTTGATCCTGACTATCGGGGCAGTTGTCTTTTACATTATCAACAGGCTGGGGATCATCTTGTCATTGAGCTCGCGTCAGGCTCTGATCGTCTGGCAGATCCTTGTAGCTGCTTTCTGGCTTGGTGTGACCAGCGCTATGCTGGTAATCATGATCTGTATGTTTTTTGCCAGTCCCGGGGCGATCAGCTGAGGCACTCTCGCGACAACAAACCTCTGCCACTCGCAAGCGCAGTTGTGGGCAAGTAAGCCCAGGGCAAAAGCTACCAGCCTGTCTCCAACAGACGACAAACAATACCTAAGCGGCAACCGCTCGGGGCGCTCTCGTTAAATCAGTGCTTGTATAAGCAGGGATGCTATTGAGGCTTGGCGTTCCAGCCGTATCCTTGATCCGGTGCGCAGAGCGGCTTGTCTCCCAGGTGCTCTTTGTACCAGCGGATTGCCTTGGCCCAGCGGTGAATAGCCTGGCGCCTGGCGCTGGAGATTGTGTAACTGGGGGGTTTGAGGTGAAAGTAACGCCCCTCGTCACCACAAGCCTGGGCCCATACAGGCGCGGAAGTCGCAGCAAGTGCAACAGCGGCTAGTAATGCTCTTTTCATGGATCATCTTCTCCTTTCGATGACATCATCCTGGAATCAGGGCCAGAGAGCTTTCGATTTCAAGTGCCAGCTGACACATATATCGAAGCTCTTAAGTATTTTACTACCCAGCAAGGCATAAGGAATTGTCAAGATATCATGGCAAGCGTGTACACTGGATATAATCAGCGCTTCGGCTGGAAAAATTTTTGTTGTTTTGATTGCCGCATGGTCTGGAGCCTGATTTTATCTGCCGGCTCAGCCGGGAGCGCCAGCGGGCCTCTAACAGGGATAGGCAGGGCGGATTGGTTAGCAATGAGAGCGGAGATGACCTTAAGAAGGCAGGCCGGCTGATTCCGGCCGACTCTCGTGAGGCTCTTAAGTGGTTTGTGGAGAGCTTCGGGCTTTATGTAGGGTCCGTTCGGGGAATGGTCCTTTACGAGTTCAGCGAGGAGCTGGAGGCCAGCCTGGAGGCAGCGGTAATCAGCTTGAGATCGCGGGGGCTCCAGCCCCTGGTTATCAGCTCAGAGGTGTTGTACCAGCAAGCGGAGTATCTATGGCAGCAGGCCAGTGTCGGGGCAGTTTTCGGCCGTCCTCTGGCTAGCAAGCTGGAGCTGGATATGCTTGCCTCAGATGTGCTTATCCTCACTGGGCTGGAGGCGCCTGAGAATCACAAGCAGCTCTGGTATCTGCACAACTGCCTGCTCTATCCGCGTGTGCTGGCTGGCAAGGCGGTGGTCATTACATCACACCTGACAGAGGAGGAGTTAAATCGATATGGAGCTCAATGCGATGATCCGGACTTTCTCGGTCAGGGTGTGACCTGGAGCAAGATCAGATGGCTCTTGGAGATCAGCAGCATTGATCTGAATCTTTTTCGAGCCACTCGGGAGAGCGAGCTCCCACCCATGCTCAAAGCCGAACTGGCTCTGCTTAAGGCTCTGGAGGAAAAAGGGCTGAAGGCCATTCCTCAATACGCGCTGGGTGATTACATGCTGGATCTTGCTCTTGTGGATGCAGATGTGAGGCTCGATATCGAATGCGATGGAGTCGTTCCCATGGGGAGTCAGCAAAGGCAAGCCGAGGAAGCCAAGCGCAATCTGGTGCTACTGGCAGACGGCTGGCAAATTGTCCGATTTACCTCATCGGAGGTTCTGAACCGCACATCCGAGTGCGCGGAGGCGGTAGCAGACCTTTGGCTTTCCGGGAGAAAGAGACTGGCTGTTGGCAGGCACATCACCGGGCAGCGAGTCAAGCAGCTTACAGCAGAGCTGCCCGCAGACGATCCTCAACAGAGCAATGCCATCAATCATGGTGGTGGACCGGCTGCTGTCATTGGTGGTGCAGGGACGGGCAAGACCACTGCGATGCTCTACAGAGTGGCGAATCTGCTCTCGGAAGGGGTGAATCCAGATTCCATCCTTGTGCTGTCTTTCTCTGAGAGCACGGCCAATCTGGCGAAGCAAGAGCTGGAAAAACTTGTCGGGAAAGACATGTCCCAGAGGCTGAAGGTAGATAGCTGGCAGGGTCTTGGCATGCGCATCCTTAAGGAGAGCCAGATTGCTCTCAAGCGGAGGGGTGCGATAAAGATTGAGAACAATCCTCTAAAGGTTATTCAGCGTATCATCTCCAGGCTGAGCAAGGAGCCGGATGTTGCTCAGGGTGCTGAATTTCAGGATCTGGATGAGATTTTTGTTGCATCTGTCATATCAAGCAGCAAGCTGGATTTCAAGGGCGCCTCGCAACTTGTGGAGCAGGCAACCGATGTGCGCAGCAAGGTGGTGGCAAGGGTCTACCAGGGCTACGAAGAGCATTTAAGACGCACCAACAAGATTGATCGAGATGATGTGGTTGCGCTGTCCGTTGCCACGCTTCTAGAGAATCCTGAGCTGAGAGGCAGATATCAGGCTGAGTTCGATTATGTCCTGGCCGACGAATATCAGGATGCCTCGACGGCGCACGACCTGCTCACCAGATTGATTGCTGCCCCGGAGGATAATCTGTTTCTCCTGGGTGATGAGGACGAAGCGATACACGTCTGCCGCGGTGGCAGGCCGGATCTGCTCATGGACATCTCCTTCCGCATTCCCCAGGCCCGCTGCTACATCCTGGAGAACAACTGGCGCTCGAGCCCGGATATCGTGGATCATGCGCGCCAGCTGGCTTCTAAGCTGGCAGGCCGGCGCATGCTCAAAGAGATTAGCCCCGGGCGTAGTGCTTGCGAGCCTGTCGCTATCTTCGGGCCGCAGCAAGCCGGCAATGAGCGCCAAGAGGTCGAATGGATTGCCGGTGAGGTAGGGCGTCTATCTGAAGGCGGCAGGCCTGCCTGCGAAATCGCCATAATCTACAGGCACAGGGCCTACAGGAGTTTGCTGGCGGGGGTGCTCTCTTCGTCCGGGCTTCCCTGCAATGCGCCTGACTCTGCCTCACCGCTG
>CAYPBX010000410.1:0-3332 GCA_964409075.1 uncultured Candidatus Obscuribacterales bacterium | reverse complement strand
CGCAGCCTTGAGGATGCGTACATGGCCGACGTGCAGCAGGTCGAAACAACCGTTCGTGGTAACGATGGTTTTTCCTTGCGCGCGCAGACTCTCTGCCAGCTCTTTGAGGTCCTTGCGCGCTACAGATGTTGTTCTTGACAAAGTCATATTGATGCCACAGCAATCTGTCCCGGACTCTTCAGCCGGTGGGAAAGTGTAGCAGGCTCGGCAGCAAAGCAGAGGTTTTCAAGTGATTTTATAGCTGCGCTATGTTTTTTGCATGAGTCTTCTCACGCTGCAAATCAGGATTTTCATCAGATGTAAATCCAGGCCCGATCAGCGCTACAGGCCGAGACTCTTTGAAACCTGCAGGCTACAAAGAGACTGAATTCAGCAAAACCATTCTTAATAGCAGGAGTGTTTTCAAGATTTCTTTATTGCCTTACCCCATCCCCAGCCAGTAGTTTCATGCTGCTTCTATTACAACTAAGAACAAGTCTTTAGCTTGAAACACTAACCAGCCCCAGTTCGCTACGTTCCCGAGCAGGATTTCTTCAGCCCATGGCTGATGTGGTGTGGTTGTGTGGCCTTTTGATACCGAATTCAGTGCGCAGGAGCGGTTCTGGCAGAGCGTGCTTACCTCTGTTGACCGCACCCTCCGCCTGACTCCAGATATCGGCCAGCTGGCCGACCAGGAGCACAGAGATGAGACACCGCGTACTCACGCCGGATGAGCCTGACTATAAGGCGATTCGCCGCCGGCTCATCGTTACCTGGTTGAAGACGCTGCTTGGCTACTTCTTGATGGGTGGCCTTATTGCCGGAGCGATTTATTACTTCGGCGGCTCCATTCAGTGGCAGTTTGGTTTCGGTATGGTGTGGATTCTCATGCCTATCGTCACCTGGTGGTTCAGCGACAAGATTGCGCTCTTTATCACCAGATCGAAACCGGCTGATCCTGATACCCCGATCGGAAAGAGGCTCATTGCGATTGTCGACTGCGCCTACAGCAAAAGCGGCCTGAAGTTCAAGCCTAAGGTTTATCTGTCGGACAACCGAGGTCCAAATGCGTTTGCCACAGGTCCCATTCACCGCAAAGCAGTGGTAGCCGCAACCAGGGGGCTATTTGACATCGGGCTCACCGACGAGGAGATGGTGGCCATCTTTGCTCATGAGCTGGGACACATCGGCAACTATGACGTGGGGATCAACTCACTGATTGCAGTATTGTCCGCGATCTTCTTTATGATCGTAGATATGGGCGTACGCTCCGTGCTGGGCTCAATCAACCTCTTGCGTCGCCTCTTTGGCGTAAAGCCGATTACGCTCGGCGCCAGGGACAATGGTTTCATCGGGGGAATTATCAGTTGGGTGATCATGTATGTTGTCTTCTGGCTCACCAGCCAGCTGACGCGCATTATCCAGCTATTCGTAGTGCGCTCGCGTGAATCTGGAGCTGATGCCACCGCTGCGCTTATGACAGGCAAACCGTGCGACCTGGCTGTCGCCCTGCAGAAGCTGGTGGCTTCCGTGCAGAAGAAACGTCCCGAAGGGCGCGACGAATCGATGTTCCGTGCCTTCAGGCCTGTAATGATTATCGACCCGATCTATGATTCGCTTGCAGCGGACCCGGCCCCAAGGAGCTTGTGGGAGCTGCTCAAATACTGGTGGAAGTATCTGCACCTCACGCATCCCCCTGTCCCCAGCCGAGTAGCAGCGCTCGACAAGATGAACGGACCGACCTGCCCGCGAATTCCTGCTCTGGTGTGAAAATCTCGCCCGGGGCTGTCTGCCTGCATCGCCCTTAATGCCTCTGGAGATGGTCTGCCTGGGCGCAGCCCGTCTCCAGAGGCTTTCAACTATCTCCATCTATGAACTCGCGCGAGCGCAGGCGCGGGTCATCTTTAGGTATGAGAAAGGCAAGGAGAACATCATGCTGCGACAGGCTTTCGCGGCCAGCACGCTGACATCGTTGCTGGCGGTATTGCTTCTCACCTTCTCCGGCTGCGGCTCCGACCCGGATGAGACCGCTCCGTCCGTGGGCGGACCCAAGCCGGATAGACGGGTAGAAACCGAGTTTCGCCCACCAAATAGCGGCGAGTATCAGCGCCGCCACATCTACGGTCCCGGTGGCACCAAGGTTGAAACCGAGATCGAGTATCGAGACGGCAGGGTAGCGAATTATTACTACCGCGAAGACGGGACTCTCAAAGAGGTGAGCGAGCTTCATCCAGGCGGAAAAGTGATGAAGCGGCGTACGCTCTATGACAAAGACGGCAGGACAGTAACCTTCGAGCAGGTAAACCGCACCAACGGCTCTGTCGAGAAAATCTTGAAGCGCTCGGCCGACGGCACCGTCAATACCAGGACTTTCCATGCCGATGGCAAGACATTAGCCAGCGAGGTTGCCAAGTCAGCCAACGGTGCCGAGCACACCAGGACTTTCCGCGCTGACGGCATGCTAACCTCCGAGCTGAAAAGGGCTGCCGACGGCACGTACCAAAGCTTGTCCTACAGGGACAACGGCACCCTCGACACGGAAGAGCGCAAACTGGCTGACGGCTCTGTTGAGACCAAGATCTACTGGGCAGACGGCGTCAAGCTGAGAAGCTCTGCCGTCAAAAAGTGGAGCAAAACCACCACCACGTACTACAGGGCTGACGGTACAACCGTATGGGCCAGGTTCGTCGAAGACAGCTGGTGGGTGACCGAGATCCAGGTGTACAACTCTGCCGGAAAGCTCGACCACAAGCGCGAGTACAGCGGCAGAAACATGACTATTACCGTCTATCGGACAGATGGAACAGTTTCCCTGAAGCAGAGCTACCACGCCCAGTACACCTACCGCTACAACGCCACCTACATCCTGAACAAGGTGGAGGAGTACGCAGCCGACGGTAAGACTCTTGTGCGGGAGCTGAATGGCAGCGGTAGCGCTGTCGAGACTGCCACCAACTATAAGGACGACGGCACCAAGACGGTCAGGCAGTACCGAAGCGACGGGACTCTCGAGAAGGAAGAGTTCTACGACTCAAAAGGAACTGTCACGAAGACGGAGAACCATGAGGCCAGCGAGAACATAAGGGATGAGTTTGCGCCCGAGCTCTTCGCGGAGCCGCAGTTCCACGATCCGTCCTTTATGCGCAACAACGGCTACAACCCCTACCCGTATTCGTAATCGACATGCTGTTTGATAACAGCCACATAGCTGCCAGGCCGGGGGCGGAGCGATCGCGCTACCCCCGGCTCCCTTTTTACTTTTTGCCTCCTTTTGCAATTTTCAGGCATCATATTTTGTTCAGGTCAGCATTGGTGCTAACTGTCGAGGATGACACTGACAGGGCTTCCTTTGA
>CAYPBX010000409.1:0-3334 GCA_964409075.1 uncultured Candidatus Obscuribacterales bacterium | reverse complement strand
AGCAGATTGAGCCTGGCTGGGCGATTCGGCAACTCCTGCCTGGCGGAACCGCTCACCTGTTTTACAGGCTCCATCATTTGCATCTCCACGGGTGTGCGGATCCCTTTCATCTGCGCAGGCGATCTGGTGATAATTCTGCCTGAGATTGCCGTATTGACACTCCTGGTGATGCTCTCAACCAACTCGGCTGCTGTGGTGGCGTCGTAGTACTTTCCGCCGGAGGCTTCCGTTATGCAGTTGAGCTGCGCCTGAGCCTGCCTGTCGCTTTTCAAGCCCAGCCCGACAATGTCTACTTTTATGTTTATCCCCAGCCGACGCAGCCCGTGAATGTAAGCGCAAGGATTGCCGCCACAGGTCTCAGCCCCGTCGGTGATGAGAATGATCGTTCTGCTGCCCGTGAGAGGCTGCAGGTCGAATGCCGCCTGCCTGAGGGCAAAGGTCAGCGGCGTCAGCCCATAGGGCTTAATCTGGCGCACTTGCGAGATGATCGAGCGGCGGTTTCCCTGCCCGATGGGAACAAGCAATGCCGAGGAGCTGCAGTCGATGTTCGGGTTGTTGGTGAAGCCCTGCCCGAAGACCCTGAGCCCGACATTAACTTCGCTGGGTATGCCGGACATCGCCTTCTGCAGGACCTGTTTGGCAGCATCCATTTTCTCCACACCTTTACCTAGCCCCTCCTTCATGCTGTGTGATGAATCGAGAATGAAGAGGATATTGAAAGGTCCGCCCTCTTGCTCTACCTGCCCGCGGATGAGAGCACCTTCCGTACCCCCCTGAATGAGGGCTGACTCGGTGCCGGTTTGCAGCAAGGTCGACTCGGTGCCGGTTTGCAGTCTGGTTGACTCAATGCCGGATTTAAGCGGTGTGGCGCTGTTTTCCGGGCTCTGAGCCTTTACCTGCAAGCACGATGCTAGTACCCAGGCAAGACAGGTAAGAGCAACCGCAATCTCGCCAGGACGACTGCAGCTCGTGATTTCAGTCTGATTGCTTCTATTCACTTAAGGGCGGCTCGTCTTTCTCAGTGGCTCTTGGCTCTGGCAACTATCGTTCTGCGGCTGATCGGGAACGGTCTTGTGTTCTCGCCCTCCATAGCCCACACAGTAACATAGTAGAGCCCCTCCTGCTTCTTGTTGCTTATCTGGATATCGCGCCGAAAGGAGGGGCCGCGAACCTTTACACCACCCCTTACCGGGATGTCCGAGTATGGCTTCGGCTCGCTCACCGAGCCTGACATGGCGATCAAAGGTGCAGCCAGCGCCACCGGTGGCACGAAGACGCCACCGGCGATGGCTGCCAGTACGCCGGCTGTACGCAGCGCTGCCATGAGAGCGTCATTGTTATTGTCGGACTTCCTGGCGTAGGCGATAAAATCAAGCGGCGGAAAGTATGGCATAGCTTCTTCGTCAAAATCGGTTGCCCGAGCTTCAGCTTCGATATCCAGTGGTTTCTCCGGCAACCCTTCCCAGGAGAGCGTAACTCTGTCGAACAGATAAGGCGCAAAGACAGATCCTTTCACGTCGACCCTGTCGCCAACCTCAATCTCGGCAGGCAGTGGCTCCATCTGCCCCTGCCTGGTCACCACCTCGGTGCAGGCGAGCAACCTGTCTGCCTCCCGGCTCCAGGCAAGCTTGAAGGCAAAGTGAGTGGCATAGGGGGAGAGCAGCGCTTCGCGGTCGTCCTGCC
The DNA here is from genome assembly GCA_964409075.1 of uncultured Candidatus Obscuribacterales bacterium. Taxonomy (GTDB): domain Bacteria; phylum Cyanobacteriota; class Vampirovibrionia; order Obscuribacterales; family Obscuribacteraceae; genus CAYPBX01. The sequence continues at coordinate 1,651 of CAYPBX010000409.1, read as the reverse complement.
TCATCTTCAGCGTCTTCATTATATGGGCGACAGCAGCCCTATTGGGCTTTATGAACTCCGAATTCTTGACCACGATCAGGCTCTCCTGCATGGCATCCTGTCCGCCGGCTTTGGTGTAACGCTGATCGGGGTTGTGTCCTGCGGCGCCAATATGCGAAATCTGGTTGCAGCTGACCAGATGCTCCAGATGCTCGCTGGCGACTTTAGAGGCAATCTCGTCTTTCTGAAAAGTCGGCAAGCCCAGGTTCCGCCTGTCCTCGTTAATCAGCTCGAGGGCAAACTCCTCCAGGGCAGCCACAGACAGCTCCTTCATATAGATTGGCTGACGCCAGAGAGCCTGGTCGGGGTCGATAGCAGTGCCTGCGGCCTGTGGGCCAGTGCGCAGATAAGGCGTATAAGGAGCCGGCACGTAGGCCTGCGGCATAGGCTGGGATTCAATCTCCGTCTGGCCGATCAAGGTCTCCTTCAGGCGCTGGGTGCGGTCGAAGAGCGACTCTGCCTGGAATGTTTGCCTGAATACAGCATTCTCGAGCTCATTGAGACGATCGTATACAGGCAGGCCAGGATTTGTGCGCCCGAAGGTAACTGCCTCCAGGCGCGTAATGAGCGGGTAATTATCCTCTGACTGCCCGGGCGGCAGATTTGTGCTGCTCACGCCTGTCCCGGTCAGCTGTTCCTTATTGATGTCTTGGTTGCCTGTTTGGCTAGCCGGCTTGTCTGCTGAAGCTGGAGTGGCTGTAGAAGATAGTCCTCTCGTGGCGTCGGGGCTTTTTGCTGCCGGAGCCGGCTGTGGGGCAAGCTTGGGGGTCTGGCGCTTTAGCTCTATGGCTGGGCTGGCAGCCTGCCTCTGGGGTTGGCTGGCAGGAGCAAGCTGGCAGGGGAAAGTGGCGCAGAGACCAGCTGCCAGAAGCCTTTTGGTCGTTTTCAAGCAAGAGCGGTTGAGGAGAGGCACGTTTTACCCCTTTAGATATTGGCAGCGGTGCTGGCGAGTCTTCTTACTATTGTGCAGAAAAAGGGCTGAGAAGACAAATCCTCAATGCTGCCCCTTATTCTCTAAGGGCTGCAAGTGCGCCGTGGCGCCCGGTTTTGCCACCGGATTGCCTGTGCGAATAAAAGAGCTCTGGTTGGCAGGCAGTGCATTGCGCGGCAATGTCGATCTGGGCGACGCCGGCTTCGGCAAGCTGTCTGGCATTGATGGCTTTCAAATCAGGGCAGGGCTTGTCGCCTTTAGAGACGATCAGCCCGGAGGAATCAGTAACCGTAAGAGCAAGCTTTGCCGCTACATCAGAGCCGGTCGGATAACAGGCAGCGCATATGGCAGGACCGATGGCAGCGACAATTTCGCAGCCTTCCTCTCCAGCCAAATCTCTCATGACTGCGACAGCCTTGCCTGCGATACTGCCGGCAGTGCCTCGCCAGCCGGCATGAACGACTGCCAGTGAGCCGGTTGTCCTGTCAAAGAGGATTACAGGCACGCAGTCGGCGTAACTGAGCATAATCGGTATGCCAGGCGTACCTGTCACCAGTCCGTCTGTCGAGCCCAAAACCGCATGCTCGCCGACAATGGCAATTTTAGCTGAGTGAACCTGCCCGGGAACGATGAGGCGCTTGAAATCCACTTCCAGCACCTGGCAGAGCCGCTTTCTGTTTT
>CAYPBX010000408.1:0-3339 GCA_964409075.1 uncultured Candidatus Obscuribacterales bacterium | reverse complement strand
AGGAGGTTTTACATCTGTCTTGCTGGACTCAGTGTGCTCATTGCCTGGCTGGTAGCAAGAGTTGCGCTCAGGCGGGCCAGGATGGCACTCATTGGTGGTGCAGGCATTCTTGCAGTCCTCATTGGTCTCTCCATCTGGCATGCAACCTCATTTTTGAGCGACTCCAGGCTCTGGCTTGCGGCTGTGGCAGCCAATCCTGGTTCGGCTCGCGCTTGCGCTATGCTGGCCATTGATCAGCTCTCACGAGGCAGGCAGAACGAAGCGCTCGTCGCGGCACGTAAGGCTGTGAGTCTGCGACAAAACAACGCTCTTGCATTTCTGGCCGTTGGCAAGGCGTTGTTGGCCGGAAAGGATTATGAAGGTGGCAGAGAAGCTTTTGAGCAGTCCCTTTATCTTGCCCAGAGACAGGAGCTGGGTCGCGGAATCGTGGCTGGCTGCCAGGCGGGGTCGGCAACCTGCCAGTTCCAGCTGGGCAACTATGAGGATGCTGTCACGCAGGCTTCAGCCGCCCTGTCCTACGATCCTGACAATGCCGATCTCCAGCTTGTGCTGGGCAGGAGTTTCTATCAGCGCGGCAATTACTTTGGTGCGCTCATTGCCTTGAGGCAAGCGGTGACTCAAAAACCGCACATGGCTGAAGCCTGGCGCTGGCTGACCGAGGCAGCTGTAAAGCTCAAGGCCGCCGATCTTGCCTGGCAATCAGCGCAGATGCTCAGCACGTATGACAGCTCAACGCCCGCGCGCTTGGTCATTGCCAGAGCCTCTGCGCTTGTCGGACGTCTGGCCTCTGCCGAGCGGGTTCTCGAGCTGGCGGTGAAGGAGGATAAGAAGAGCGCTGAAGCGCTGGCTCTCCAGGCAGAGGTCCAGGAGATAATCGGCAAGGCAAAGGAGGCAAAGGCAAATCGTATCAAGGCTGAGCGGCTCGATCCCAAGATTTTTTCGCGGATGGATCCTCTCAGCTTGCCAGGCAAAACCTAACAACATTATGTTCAGACAATCGGAGTGCCCGATATCTTCCTCATCTGACCGGCAACCTGGCTAGATTTGCAAAGCGGTTGCTGACAGGCATAACTCTCACAGATATAGAGCGTGTCTTTACTGTTCAATAACGTCTTGCCAGACAAGAGCCCTTGCAGACTCTCAAGATAGAGTTGCATGTTAGAGGCGCTTTGACGGCTTTCTGCCAGGTCTGCGCAAAGGAAAACGGCATTCGGCAAGTAACAGCTGTGTGCAGCAAAGAAGAGGTCCTGGTAGTTGTCCTTAACTGGATCAGCAGCCAGGACAATCTCAATAGGCGGTGAGAGCGCAAAATCAAGAGCACAGAGCATGTTGGCAAACTGATCCGGGGATTTATCGAAGTGCGGACCGTACATCTTGAGCACGGCATCGGCCAAAGACCTGAAATCATCCCTTCCGGTCAGACGGCTGAGCCTGAGCAGGGAGTGAACAGCAACTGATGTACCCGAGGGAATCGAGCCGTCGAAAAAACTCTTTGGCCGTGTCACGAGCTGCTCGTGATCATCGCTAGTGAAGAAAAACCCGCCATGCTCATTATCACTGAATCTAGCCATCATCGTCTCGGCGAGCTCGATAGCGACGACAATCCAGAGCGGATCAAAATCTACTGCGGCAAGATCGATCAACGCTTGTAAGATGCAAGAATAGTCTTCCAGGTAGCCGTTCAACGAGGCCTTACCGCGGCCCCAGGTTCGCAAAAGTCTGTTGTCCTGGAGCAGATTGCCAAGAATAAAGTTTGCAGCGTTGCGCGCTGCTGACAGATAGCGAGTCTGCTTGAGGATACGGTAGCCATCTGTGAAGCTGGAGATCATAAGGCCGTTCCAGCTGGTGAGAACCTTCTCGTCCCTGCCTGGCCTGACTCGCTGTTCCCTCTTGGCATAAAGCTTTTCTCTCAACGAGTCGAGGCGCTTCCAGAAAGCACCGAGTGTGATGCCATACCGGGTCGCCAGCTCCTCTGGAGAGGCGACCAGATGAAGGATGCTCGTCCCGTGCTCGAAGTTGCCTGCCCTGGTGACACCAAACACGTCATTTACCCAGTCCCCATCCTCTTGACCGAGCACGGCGATAATCTCTTCCGGTCGCCATACGTAGAACTTGCCCTCCTCGCCCTCACTATCAGCATCGAGGCTGGAGTAGAAGGCTCCTTCCGGGCAGGTCAGCTCACGAAGGACAAAATCAAGGGTCTGCTCGGCTGTACGGCTCCAGAACTCTCGGCCCATTAGCTGGTGACCTTCAAGGTACACGCGTGCAAGAAGAGCATTATCGTAGAGCATCTTCTCGAAGTGCGGCACAAGCCAGCGCCTGTCAACAGAATAACGTGCGAATCCACCGCCCACCTGGTCGTACATACCACCTGCGGACATGGAATCCAGAGTTGTGGATACAACATTGAGGCACTCCTGGCGGCGACTGCTTTGTGTTTTAGCGGATACCACAGCGCGCATGGCCAGCGATAGCATATGTGCCTGTGGAAATTTCGGCGCTCCTCCGAATCCGCCCCACTGATGATCGAAGGTCTGGAGAATTCTGTCGACGGCCTGATACAGGTGGCCGGACTGGAGAACGTCGTCTGCTCCAGTAACTGCATTCAAACGCTCGATGTGGCTAGTAAGCTCGTCGGCGCTACCTTCAATCTTCTCCTTCTGCTCCTCCCAGGCGCGAGCAACCGAACTGATTATGCGCTTAAATGAGGGGATCCCATGCCGATCCTCAGGTGGGAAATAAGTGCCACCAAAAAACGGCTTGAGAGAAGGCGTGAGAAATACGGTCATCGGCCAGCCACCGTGCCCGGTCATAAGCTGGACAGCCGTCATATAGATGTCGTCCAGATCGGGCCGCTCTTCGCGATCTACCTTAATGTTGACGAAACTCTCATTCATCAACGTTGCGGTTTCCTGGTCCTCGAAAGACTCCGTCTCCATGACGTGACACCAGTGGCAGGCGGAGTATCCAATGGACAGAAGAATGGGCTTGTTTTCGTAGCGTGCCCTTGCCAGCGCCTCTTCGCCCCAGGGATACCAGTCCACAGGATTGAACTGATGCTGCAGCAGGTAGGGGCTGGTTTGATCGCTGAGCTTGTTTGCTCTACGATTTATGGCAGGGGTGTCATTTTTTGTCATTTGTAAGCGTTCTTTGAAGGGCAGATCACAGCAGCCCAAACCTACTGGCGCTTCCTTCCCTGTCCAGCTGTCTGCGACAGAGCTTTGCCATCCCCTGCCAGTCGCCTAAGAGCAAGACTGTATGCATTGAGCGTTGCTTTCGTAGTCTTCTCCCAGGTGTAGTGTGAAGCTACAGCCCGAGCACGCTTTGCGGCGCTTGCCA
>CAYPBX010000407.1:0-3351 GCA_964409075.1 uncultured Candidatus Obscuribacterales bacterium | reverse complement strand
CTTTTCTCTTCTCCCTTAAGGATTTCCGTCAGCTCGCCCGGGTCATCAGCCGGATATGCTGCCAGCTTGACCCTGACTGCCTCAATTTTCTCGCCTGCCCTGCCAGCAGGCTCGCGGCAGTCCGGCCAGTCTGCCGGCTTCAGCAATGGCAGTCCCTGGTGCTTCCCGCGATCATCACCGCCAGTCTTGCCTTTTACCTGGGGCGTAAGACCATCGTTTACTACAGCTTTGGAGAAGGAAACAAGCTGTACGCTGCCGGGCAGTTCGATGGCGCTTCCGATAGTTATAGATTAGCCCTCTCGCTTAACCCTCTCTTCGCCGAAGGCTACTACAACCTGGGCAACGCTTTGTTCTCGGCAGGCGATCTAGAGTCAGCTCGCCAGTCCTGGCAGAAGGCGCTAGCGCTCAAACCAGATTTGGCACCGGCTAAAGTCAGCCTCTCTTACTATTACCTTACGACACGAAATTGGGCTGAGGCAGACGAGCAGATCAGCCGGGCGCTCAGGCTAGCACCACGGCTGAAAGAGGCCTTGATCAACAAAGCCTCTCTGGAGATGCAGCGCGGCAATATCAGGCAGGCCCTACAGGCAGCTCACCTGGCATTGAGTGAAGACCCCTCATGCCAGCACGCTCGCTGCCTCATAGCTCGAGGCCGCCTGCGCTCAGGCAACCTGCGCACAGCTCTTTTGGCCCTTAATGAGGACGATTCAACCGGCACATCCGAGCTACCTTTCTGCAGGCTAGTGAAAGGAGAGATCCTCACCGAGCTGGGGCGGCTGGAGGCAGCCGAGGCTATCTTCCTGGATCTTGTCTGGAGGAAGGCCGACTGGACCGAGGCAGTCCTGAATCTGGCACGCGTAAAGAGACTCAAAAGGGACTATCAGGCAGCTGATGATCTTCTCTGGCAGGCTGCCCGAATACAGCCGGCCGATCCCTGGCCCTACATAGCCGGTACCGGGGTTGGTATTGCTACAGCAGAACCCCCGGAGATTCTTGATGCCACGCCCAAGGAGCGAAGCGCAGCGCGAGGTTACCCGAGTGCGCAGCGGAGCGTGGCGGCAGCGGAGCGTGGCGGCAGCGGACCGAGCGACGCAGGCTGAACGAGAACGACTCGTGAATTTTATGCCCAGGCAGCGAGGCGGAGGGTTCCTGAATAACACGCTCAGGCAGCAAAGCGCAGGGCTCGGGCCTACGAGCCCGGAGCGCAGCGTGGCAAAGCGATCGGCGGCTACTAACAAACACCCGCAGCCGAGTGTGTGAGGAGCGGAGCGCTGGCGCAGCCGAGGACGGAGCGATTAATGTTAATGTAAAATCCCGCAGGATCGGGCCCAGGCAATCTCGCCTGCCAGAGCATCAGCCAAACTCAAGCATGGCTGAAAGCCGGTTGCATCCACAAGCTTCTGGCAGGAGACAGTGGTTGTGGTCGTAAGCGTCTTCAGTTGCGATACCGTAATCGGTGCATCCTTGCGCAGGATTATCTCAGCCAGGCGAGTCCCAAGACGCATCAGGCTCTCCGGCACGGCAGGAATCGAGCCATTGATCCCGAGGTTCTCCTTGATTGTCTCAGCCAGATCTTTTAGCCTGCATGGCTCTAGATTGGCGACATTGAAAACATGGCGTCCCTCAGGCAGCTGCTCAAGGCAAAGCGCCACTGCCTGCGCAACATCCCTGGCACATACAAGGCTCTTACAAGCAGCGCCACCGCCTACATGGAGATAACGCCGCTTGTGAATCCGTTGAATCAAGGCAAGCATGTTGCCGCGGTCGCCCTCACCAAAAACAAGAGCCAGTCTAAGAATAATCACTCGCGGCAGATCGAGAAGCCCGAAAAGCAGCTTCTCCGATATGGCCTTGGAATGAGCGTACGGGCTCAAAGGGGCAACCGGCGTCTCTTCGAGAGCAAGCACAAACGGCCCGGGACCATACACCGCGCTCGTGCTGAGGAAAAGGAAGGACTCGACAGAGGCTGCAAGGGCTGCACGGGCAAGCTCCTCGGTGGTCTTCACATTGACCAGCTCGTACTCGCTCCAGCCGGCTTCCTTCCTGTGCACGCAAGCAGCAGCATGAATCACGGCCGAGCAACCGGCAACCAGATCTCGGCAAGACATTCCTGAAAGTCCTGTCGAGAAGTCGGCCTCGACCACCTGGGCAGAGCCTTCAAGCACAGCTGCCCGCCGATCAGGCTCAAGCGCCGACAGGAAGCGCCTGCGGTTGCGCACCTGCAGCCGCAGGCGGGCACCCGTGTCCAGATAGTGGCCGGCAATCGCCCGGCCAATAAGACCTGATGCGCCTGTAATCAGTATCACAAATTAGACCCTTTTGGCGCATCCAGGACACGTTCAGGGACCCTGTACCTGCCGGAGAAGAGCTGTCGCATCAGTAGCAAAGCCACAAATAAACCTGCCCGCGCCCAGATAGCTGAGTAGACCAAGAGGTTAAGGAGCGCAGGATGTCTTGGTGCGAGGTGCTTCCTGTAAAAGACCTGCATGCCCCTGTGCAGATTGACAGTTGCTCTTACAGGGCGCAGACGGCTGGCAGCACCATGATAGTGGTGTACGCTCGCATCGGGCAGGTAGAAAACGGCAAAGCCGGCCTCTTTAATGCGCCAGCACCAGTCAATATCCTCGCCGAACATGAATATATCGTCATCCAGAAGTCCCACCACATCGATCGCCTTGCGCCGCACCATCATGCAGGCGCCGGAGAGAGCATCCACCTCGATGCGCTCGTCAGGGGAGACCCAGCTAAGGTTGTAGTGGGAGAGCCGCCTGTGCTTAGGAAAAAGGAAAGAGAGATAGGTTACGCGGAAGGCAGCTGAAAGAGGATCGGGAAAGGAGCGCCGGCAGGCCAACTGCAGAGAACCGTCTGCATTGAGAATCCTGGGACCGACAGCGCCCGCCTCAGGGTTGGACTCCAGGAACTCTGCCAGGCGGCTTACCGCATCTGCCCCGACTACTGTATCTGGATTCAACAGGAGAACGTACTTGCCGGAAGTCTCAACAATAGCCTGATTGCAGGCTCTGGCAAAACCAACATTCTCCGCATTGGCAATTACCCTGACCTGGGGATAACACTCAGACAGCATGGAACAGGAGCGATCGGCAGAGGCATTGTCGACAACCAGGATCTCAAACCGGTCTGCCTTGCCATCGGCAAGCAACGAGTCAAGACAGCCCGACAGCAGATCAGGCGTCCGCCAGTTGACTATGACTACAGATACAAGAGGCTCGGGCATCCTGGCGATTCAACCACAAACAGATACCTATTAAACAGGAAAAACCTCTCAGCTTGCAGCCGATTTAAAAGCAATAAGGCAGGCCCAACCGTCGGGACTTTTTTATCGCTTTCCAT
>CAYPBX010000406.1:0-3364 GCA_964409075.1 uncultured Candidatus Obscuribacterales bacterium | reverse complement strand
GACCACCGAGATCTACACTCTTTCCCTACACGACGCTCTTCCGATCTTGGGCGATTGCCATCCCTGTACTGGCTGTACCGGTTGCATTTACAGCCGCCCTGCTCTTCATTCCCTCCTTTTCAGTTCGCTTCGCCTCCATTTTCAGCGGCTGGGAGCACTCATCAAATGCCTATCGCCTGCATGTCTGGATATCGTCCTGGCAGATGTTTCAGGACAGCTGGCTCTTCGGCATCGGGCCAGGCAACGATACCTTCCGGCTCGCTTACGGGCTCTACATGGTAAGCGGCTTCGATGCGCTGGCTGCCTACAGCCTGCCCCTGGAGGTGGCTGTAGAAACAGGCATTGTCGGACTTGTTGCACAAAGTGTCCTCATAGCTGCCTTTTTTGCACGCGCGCACATCGCCTTCTGGTCGACCGAGAGCACGGTCAGGCGCTGGCTTGTGGCAGCAGCAGCAGCAGCAGTAGCAGGCATGCTGGCCCACGGGCTCGTCGACACTATCTTCTACCGACCGTCCGTTCAGTTCCTCTTCTGGTTGATGCTGGCAGCAGTCGTAACGCTGGAGGAGCCTAGAGCAGATCCTGCCTGCGAGTCGGATCCGCAAAAGGATAAGAGGGCAGGGTCGTCAGGCGGGGATCAACCACAGCCGCCCCGACCGTAAAATTGTAAATCACCTCGGCTCCGCCAGGCAGATCTAGAAGCTCGTTAATCATGTCATCGATGAAGCAACCGATGCCGGTGCTGTCATAGCCAAGCGCAGTTGAGCCCAGGTAGAGCCACTGCCCGATTACCCCGGCCTCGTAATGAACAAAACGATAGCCGCGATCTCCATAGAGCGCAAGCGCCTGTTTGAGATCTGCCACCATGGATAATGCGAAGCAGCCATCAGCTGCGATATCCTGAAAGCAGCTGGCAAATTTGGCTACTTGCCGCTGATCGCCTAAGGCAAGAGGGTAGAGCAGCTGCTCAATGCGATCATAATAGTAAATCCCCGGCTCGAGCCCATCGACACGGTGAACATAAAGATACAAGGCGATGAGATGATGCCCGCGCCAGGATTCTGGCGGGCAGCAATCCCAGGCGGTCGGTCTCTGGAAATCCGCCTTAAACCCGCGCGTAGAGGAGCTCAACAGATAGCCAAGATGAGCAAGCGGCATGCGCTTCTGTAAATCGAGATCGACAGCCGACCTGCGCCTGCGCACAACCGAATGGACGGACTCACTAAGACAAGCAAGATGCTGCGCTCCTGTTTGATAACTAACCGGCACCGCAGGCGATGGCAGAGAAAGAGAAGGCGGTCTGCCACCGGCAACCGGCAGTCCCAGCCTTTCCTGACCGATACGCACCTGCCAGTCATCAACTTCCAGGCAGGTAGCCTGGTGCACTGACTCGACCTCTCTATAGGTGATGACCTCCCGGGAAAGCCTGTTAGGCATGCCTTCAAGCTCCAGTTCGCAAAGACTCTCCCAGACTGGAGTCTCTGCCGATGTCTGAGAGCTATGCAGGTCGCCCGGTTCATGACTGTCGGCCAGCGGCACAAGCCCGATGACAAGGGCTGGCTCCTCATCGCATTCGCCAGCGGCAGCAATCAGCCTGGACACCTGACGGTCCGGAAATGTGCCGATTATGCATGCCTGCCAGCCAAGAGCAGCCGCAGACAGCATCATGGCAGCCAGAGCGTGTCCCATATCGTGCTGGCAGTACCTGTAGCCCCTCTGCCTGTACTTCCAGATCTCGCGCCAGAGGATGCTCGTGAAAAGAACAATCAAGGGCGGGCAGCGCGGCTGTCCAGTGAGCGCCAACCAGAGCCTGCGGGCATGATCGCCCTGCCCGCGCAAGGCAAGCTGGTGATCTTTTACGCGGTAGTGGTAGGCTCCCGGCAGGAGCCCTGCCACAGCATCGATAAGAACATGCGTCTCTGTAGGATGAAGGTTCCCGGAAGATGGGTTGACCCGGAGCGCCCAGCGCTCGCCGGTGCCTGCTATCTGCTTCCAGGCGCTAATCGACATGCTGTAGAAAAGCAGCGCCGAGACAAAGCGCCTGTCGGCCGGGCATACCTCGACCGCTTGCAATAGGGCAGCAAGAGAATCACCGAAAACTCCGCCTGTCTTGCGCTGCCCAGGCCAGCCGTCAGCACGAAACTGCCCAGCCAGGCAGATCTCAAGCGCGCGCAGATAGTTCAGGTGGGATACAGGAATGTCTACCGGCAGCTCGATAAGTGCTTTTGCTTCCCACACGCGGAACGGGTCGGGCTGGTTTGCCCAGTCCAGATACCAGCTGCCTGAAAACAGCTTTTCAACCGTATGCTTGGTCTGGCAGTGATAGCGGAAGGAGATCCTTTGTGTAAGCTGGTCCGTCAAAACGCACCTGTATCGATCCGTCAAAGGCAACATCCATGACAACCCGGGGAAGATCCAGGGAAAACCCCGTGGTTTCAATCCTCACACCCGGCTAGTCTATATAAATAGCAAGTCGCCGTTCCATCGTGTAATACTCGAGAAGGATTAACCACCGACGGCTTGCTGAATTTAACTGCTGGGCGCGCCTCTCCTGTTCAGCCAGGTCAGGCGTGACCCTATTTTTTTGAGCAGCAGCTTTACATAACAGCCTGTCGCTGTGAGACCGCAACTAATCGAGAAAGGCCACCACGCGGGCCGGTGCCGCGCTGGTGCCGACCAGCCTGATAGGGAAGAAGCCTACCTTGAACCCCGACCCGGGCAACTGGTCCAGATTGACAAGCTGCTGGACAATGTAAAACTCGGCTTTACGTGCGGCAAAGTGCGCGTCCCAGATCTGGCTGGGGTCCCCGCTTAGCTTGAACTTTTCAGCCATGACCGGAAAAGGCCTGTCCCAGCCAAGCGCATCCGTGCCGCCAACTCTCGCCCCCTGATCGATAAGCCAGAGACAGGACTCTGCCACCATTCCCGGGTAGTTGTAGCGTTTGATATCGGTAAGCTCGTATTTGTCATGATCCGTGCGCAAGAGCACCGCATCGCCTTCTTTTATCCGGTAGGAGATCGATTCGAGAGCCTGCTGTAGATCCCAAACAGTAATCGCTTGCCCGCTACCCTTTCTGTGAGTCATATCGAGCACCACCGCGTCGCAGTAGAGCGCCGCGAGATCTATCTCGTCGACAGTCTTGGCCCTGGCGCCAGCGCAGCGGCTGCCATAATGCCAGGGCGCATCTACATGCGTTCCCAGATGGCTGGAGAGGCGAATGTTCTCCTCAGCCCACCCCTCGCCCTCGGGAAGGTCCGACACCTGGCAGCCAAAGAGCTCGCACATGATCCTGGCGCCCTCGGCATGGCCTACAAACTCAATCTCCGGAGAGAGTACACGGTAGAGCGCATCCAGCGGAGGAGGAAA
>CAYPBX010000405.1:0-3370 GCA_964409075.1 uncultured Candidatus Obscuribacterales bacterium | reverse complement strand
AATCAATACCATATAAAACCGAAACAAGAATTTAGGGCGCACGTGGGCTTGTGTGCAGCTGGAGAACCGTACTCAGGCGGCCTTGTGGGCCAGGGTAGAAGCTCGATTAGTTTGTAATCGCCAAGCGCGCCTGCGGCGCTTGCTACCTGGGTGTGCTTCACGAATTTGTGCCCCACTCCATTAATATGATCTAATGAGCCGCCTGTCCCTGCTGGACAAGCACCACCGAGTATCCTGTACGTTTATTAAATTAGTGCTTTTGCAGGGGCCCCGGCGGAAAAAATTTTCCTGATCAGTGCGATACTTAAGCACATGCTTTCATTATTTACGGGGGAGCATGCTGTGGCAATCAATATCGTTCCCAGCCGCAGTTTGGATGTGAGTTATATGGAAAACATGAATACAAAACTATATGTCGGCAATTTGCCATTCAACCTTGAGGAGTCCCAGCTGGAAGAGATGTTCGCGCAGTCCGGCACAGTAGTGTCGGTGGCAATGCCGACAGACCGAGAGACCGGGAGAAAGCGTGGCTTCGCTTTTGTCGAGATGGAAACTCAGGCAGAGGCGGAGGCAGCCATCAAGGCGCTCAACGGTCAAGCGATCGAAGGCAGAAGAATTGTCGTCAATCCCTCCAGACCCAAGCGAAAGGGCTGGTAGGATCCAAAGCGTCTGGCACCGGGTCTTTCCGGGCATGACGGAGCACAAACGGGTTGTTTGCTTAATCTCTGCAGCCAACCGGCGGTAGCGGCAGGCGCTGATTGACTCAATCGGTCGCTTGCTTCTCGCCAGCCCGGTCAGACCATTTCGTTGACGAACTCATCCAGCTGGGCGCGGCTTATGCCGAGCCTCCGCTTGACTAATGGCTCGCCGGCAAGGGCAGGCTCCATCTCCTCGAAAGTGGGTCGTTGGACCTTGTATAAAATCCCCAGGGGTATCCTCTCTCCCCACTCGAATGCTTTCTCAAAGGATCTCTGCCGCTCCGACGGTTCCCAGTCCGTATCCTCGAGCTTGTACACTCTCTCTTTGAACCAGGGGTAGGTGTTGACCTTGTTGTAGGTGACACAGGGGCTGAAGACGTCTATGAGAGCGAAGCCTTTATGCTCGATGCCCCGGGCAATCAGCTCTGCCAGCTGCTGGGCTTCTCCCGAGAAGCCGCGCGCCACGAATGTGGCACCGCAGGCGATGGCGAGCGCCAGAGGATTGAGCGGGTTCTCGAAATTTCCTTCGGGTGTCGATTTGGTTTTGTGCTCCTGAGTGGTAGTCGGCGACGCTTGTCCTGTCGTCAGCCCGTATATCTGGTTGTCCATGACGATGCAAGTCAGGTCTAGATTGCGCCGCATGGCATGCACAAGATGCCCTACCCCTATGCCGTAGCCGTCGCCGTCGCCGCCGGTAACAACCACTTTGAGATCTGTATTGGCGAAATGAACACCCGTCGCTACAGGAACCGAGCGACCATGCAGGCTGTGGATGCCGTAAGCATGTATGAATCCAGGCAGATTGGACGAGCAGCCGATGCCAGATACGATCATGAGGTTCTCGGGCTTTATCCCCTGCTTGCCGGCGGCGGTCTGCACGGCGCGCAGCACGCCGAAATCTCCGCATCCGGGGCACCAGTCAGGATCAACCGGACCTTTATAGGTTTCAACTGGTAGCTCTATGACTGTAGCCATCTGTCCTGACATATCCTCTACTCATTTCGCATAATAGCTCTTTAACTTAATTGCTGGCAGCGGGGCTGAAGGAGTAGGTCGAGCCGGTCTCACGACCGATCTTGATCTGCCCAGCCGGCTTACCTGTAGCGCGCTCTGTTAACTCTACAATCCATAAGGGCTCCCGGTACCCGTTGGCCGACTCCCTGGAGATCATGCCAGGACGCACCTTATCGTGCAGGTGGGTTCGTATGTAATGATAGGCGATCTCGCGTGCTTCCGTCTCGCTGACAGAAAGATCCAGCCTTTCGCCTGCCAGAATCTCCTTGACCCGGCTGGCGATCTCTGCCGGCTCGAACGGCTCGCCGTCGTATCGTCTTATATGGCCGTCCATGGCGATGCCTGTCTCGGCGCGCAGATAACGCGCAAACTGGCCTGTGTAACTGGCTTCCACGGCAATCTTCTTCTTGCAGCCGTTCAGTATGAGTGTGACCTCCTCGGCATGGAACGGATACAGGTATTTGATATGCAGGTGATTTGCCTTGATGCCGGTGTCGACAAGCTTACCGATAGCCTCCGTGATGACACCCTGTGTGGAGCCCCAGCCAACCAGGGTCACATCCGCATCGGGCGGGCCGGTAAGGGAAGGCGCTGGCAGCTCCTTGCGCAGCAACTCCAGCTTGCGCATACGCTTCTCCTGCATCTTTCTCCTGACTGGCGGGCAGGTGAACATATCGGAGATGAGAATGCCCTCCTCGTCGTGATCGTCTGATCCGGAGACATGGAGCGCACCGGACGTTCCCGGCAGAGCTCTCGGGGAGATACCGGATTCAGTGAGAGCGAAGCGCTTGTATTTACCGTTATCCTCGGGCCATTTTTTTACCACCTCTCCGCGATCGATTTTCACATCGTGTGTGATAAGCTCGCGATCCATGGTTTCGGGATGCTCGGACAGGAGAAGATCTGAAACCAGAATTACCGGCATCTGATAGCGCTCGGCGACATTGAGGGCCTCGACGGTTGTATGGAAGCAGTCAGGCACATCCGCCGGGGCGACGATCATGCGCGGGTAGTCGCCCTGCGAGGCTCCGAAGACCTGATTGAGATCTGCTTGCTCGGTCTTCGTAGGCAAGCCGGTCGAGGGCCCGCCTCGCTGAACCTCAACGCATACTACCGGTGCTTCCATTATGCCGGCCATGCCGATAGCCTCCGTCATGAGCGCGAAGCCACCGCCAGAGGTGGCACACATGGCCCGCACGCCACCGAGCCCCGCTCCGATGGCCATATTGATCACAGCCAGCTCATCCTCTCCCTGCTTTACCATGACGCCGGCCTTGCTCGCGTGGTCTGCCATCCAGTGGAGAATCGATGAGGCCGGTGTCATGGGATAGGCGGAGTAGAACTTGACTCCGGCTGCAACCGCACCGAGTGCTATCGCTTCGTTGCCGGTAATGAAAGGACGCCTGACCTTTGAATAGCTCCAGTTTTCCCTTATAGGGAGCGAGTTCTGCTTGGCGTGGTCGTAACCTGACTTCAAAAGCGCCACGTTCTTGTCGATTACCTGCTGTCCCTTATACTGGAAGGTATCGGAAAGAACGCTCTGGGCAGATGCAAATTCAAGCTGGAGAAGATAGAGAAGCGCCCCCATCGCCACGGTGTTCTGCATCACCGGCAAAATAGCACCGTATTCCTCGACGACCGAAGCCGTTATCTCCTTC
>CAYPBX010000404.1:0-3372 GCA_964409075.1 uncultured Candidatus Obscuribacterales bacterium | reverse complement strand
GGCCGCAGCGGCACGGCTGGGGCATGAGCGTCGAGACATCGCCTGTACGGTAGCGCAGGAGCGGGATGCCGCTGCGCGTGAGCGATGTGAGCACCAGCTCGCCCTCTTGCCCGTAAGGCAGAACGGCAAGCGTTTCCGGGTCGATAATCTCGGTCAGAAAGTGATCTTCCCATATGTGGAGTCCCTCCCGTCCATCTATGCACTCCATCGATACGCCCGGACCGATGATCTCGCTCAAGCCATATATATCAAGAGCAGTTATGCCCAGGCGTTTCTCGATCTGATTGCGTAACTCCTCGCTCCATGGCTCCGCTCCGAAGATGCCGATCTCCAGCTTAAGATCCTTCCTGTCGATACCAATACCCTCCAGGGTGCAGGCAAGATTGAGCGCATAAGACGGCGTGGAGAGGAGTATCCGGGCGCCAAAGTCGGCAATAAGCATTGCTTGCTCCAGCGACTTGCCACCGGATGCGGGGACAACGGTAAGGCCCAGCCGCTCTGCTCCGTAATGCATACCCAGACCGCCGGTGAAGAGCCCGTAGCCGTAACTGTTGTGGACAACGTCACCTGGACGGGCTCCGGCAGCTGCTAATGATCTGGCGCAGACCTCCGACCAAATCTCAAGATCGCCGTTGGTGTACCCCACAACAGTCGGCTTTCCCCGGGTTCCCGAGGAGCAGTGAATGCGTCTGATCTCCTTCAGTCCAGTTGCAAAGAGTCCAAACGGGTAGTTATCGCGCAAATCGGACTTAACCGTAAACGGCAAGCGCTCAAGATCGCTGAGGTGGCGGATAGACTCCGGCTTGATTTTATGCTTATCCAGGCAACTGCGGTAGAAGGGGACCCTGGTATATAGCGTGTTTACCAGCTTTTTAAGATGCGTCAGCTGCAGCTCCGCCAGCTCCGGGCGCGTCAGGCGCTCGCGCTCAGGGCTCCAAATGAGAACATCTGCCACGGTGGGCACGACAGCTCCTTTGCAAGGAAGCATCGATCATACCGTTTAAGCTGCAGCCTTTTGTTAACAACAGTGCATCAGCAGTTCCGGCCTATAAGGTGATACGTCTTCCAGCTCCATCCGCAAGCACAGCCTCGACAAAATTAATATCGGCGATCTGCCATTGTCTGAAGGGACCTCTTCTGGTTGCTCTCAGCTGAAGGAGAACAGATCTTAAGCGCGGCAGTTTGTCCACGTATGCCTCCATGCTCTCTGCCGTGCCGTCTGCTCTCAGTATCTTTCCCGGGTTCTGGGGCCGCATGTACTTGAGGATCTCAGAAGGCAGGAGCTTCTCAACTGTCTTACCTGCCCGCTGCCTGCTGCCGTACCTGATAAGCCCGGCGGCGACCTTCGGTCTCAATCTGAGTGAGAAAGCACGCCAGGCGTCGCGCGCCGGGTCCTCAAGGTACTTCTCCAGCTCTGCTTTCTTGACATTAGCACCATAGGCGCTCTCAAGCGGAAGAAAGTAAGGTTGATAGGTAGTGAAGGTAAGCGGGATTGTAAGCTCGCAATCCTCAGGCTTCTCCCAGGGAAGGAGGTACGCGCCTTTTGCTGGCAGTAAAGCGACACGGGCCTTACCGGATTTGAATGACCTGCCGACCAGAAAGGCAAGGTTTGGTGAGTGTCCGGATTGATAGCGCAGGAATGAGATGTAGCCTCCCGGTGGCGGGCACTTGCAAGTGTTGTCTCCGAAGAGGCTGACTGCCTTTTGGATGTTGCCTGCTCTCAGAGAATCGATTAGCTTAACCGCTACAGCCTCTGGTGACCCAGACAGCGTGCTTGACATGCCGGTGTAGGCAGCTATGCCTAGGCAAGTTAAAAACAAGATTGTGATGAGGAACCGCATTTGTTACAGCGCTCGAGAAGGCCTAATGTGAAGGCTCAGTTCCTATATAGAGATTATGAATGCAAAAGCCTGCCTTTGCAGGGTTTTGCTTTATTGGATGCGCCCTATGCTGCTTGCATTAAACTCTTTCGTTCCATGCTTGGGTGCCCGGCTCTATCGCTTGGTTCTTTGTCTTGGTCGTCCAGAATCCTCCGCCTCCTTTCCCAGGGCTGGGCGTCAGGTTGGTGCTTGTAGCTCGGAATCGGTGCCGGCGCTATACTTTAGCGAACCTAAATCCAACGGGGTTTCAAGAAAAGGGTTGCACGATTTTTAGGTTGATCATGGGGATTAGCGTCTAAACTTTGCCGTGGGCCTCGTTTGTCGAAGAAGATTTTGGTGCGTGATAGTTTACTGCCGTCACGCAGTTTTTGACACGTCGGTGGCGAGCCTGAGTGAGGAGGATTGTAAGTGAGTGAGATTCCATTTGCCGTGTGGCTTTTGCTTTTTCTGGCTGTGGCTGTTTGCCTTCTTAAGCCGATTGTAGCCTCCCGGTGCCTGCCCAGGCCTGACTTTGCTCTGCCGGGCAGGCCGTTTGCAGTTCTTGGTGTTATTTGCGCTCTGCTTGCCGGACTGATTTTTGCTGGCTCTTTTTGGGGGCTGGCAACAGCGCACCTGGCCGGCTATTTTCTCTTGGGCGCAGTTGGGCCTTTCCTTGTCAGCCGGCTGGGGCTTTCCAGGCAGGGCAGAGGAGCGTTGATCCTCCTTGTCTCTGTCCTGACAACTGGTATGGCCGGAAAAGAGGTGATGGTGATTGCAGCAGCCGGGCTTGTTCTGGGGATAGTTGTCTGGCAGGTCTTTGACAATCTGGTGCTCAAGCAGCAAGCGACCTTTGATGAGGCACTGCCCTCTCTGACCTGGCTCGTGGCTGTTACCTGGATAGCAATAGCCGGTCCTGGATCTCATCCTGGGGCAAGGGAGGGGCTCATTTTAGGCGAGCTGGCAGTGGTCATGCTCTTGCAGCAGGTGGCTGAGCCGCTGCTCAAGGAGGACAGGCTCTTTCTCAAGCGGCTGGTGCTCTCACTGTCAGGCGCGCTTGGTCTTTTGATTGTCATCAACAAGCTTCTCCTGGCACCAGAGATCGGCAAGCCAGCTATGCTCATCGGTCCAGAATATCTACGCCTCTACCTGGATTCGGGAGGATTTGCGGTTCTCTTTGGCCTGGGGCTAATTGCAGCTTACTGGCTGGCGGCGCTTGACGGCAAGCAGGCTGATTCTCAAGCCGGGCAAGGCGTGGCTGGTGCTTCGCCAGCGCTGGCTCTGGCTGATGCAGCCGGGGCGCTTGTGATTGTAGGAATTCTTACGCTTGTCTCCATGCGGTTGTGGGGAACATTTGGGCTCATTGTGCTGGCACCGGCTGCGCTTGTCTGCCCCGCGTCTGCCTGGGCTCGACTGGCAGGGCTGTTCTTTCTCTGCCGGGCCAACCTGCAGGCCTTTATTCTCAACCATGTGGCCAATATCACTGGTATTAATATCTGTCTCTTATACACATCTG
>CAYPBX010000403.1:0-3373 GCA_964409075.1 uncultured Candidatus Obscuribacterales bacterium | reverse complement strand
ATTGTGCACGACTTCCACAACTATTGAGCCCTGCTCCTCAAGAGCACGCAGGGTCGCAAACATAGGTACTCCTCTAGCAAAGTTATAAGTGCCGTCAATCGGATCCACTATCCACTTACGACGGGCGCCCGCAGGCAAGCACGCCGCCCCTTCCTCCTCACCAAGAACTGCATCGCCAGGGAACTCCCGGATCAGCGCTTCCTTTATCAATCTCTCACACTCCCTGTCAGCTACAGTCACCGGCGTGCCGTCCTCCTTCACCTCGGAAGTCACGCCAGCCTCAAAGTATTTGAGCGCTAGTTGTCCGGCCTGGCGGCATATGTCGACAGCAGTCCTAAGCTCGCGTGTACGGTCCAGCGCAGGGTCTCCCCGAGGATGGTCGCGGAAAGAGACTCAAGACCCCCGCCTGGGCAGGCGGGAGCCTCGGAAATAGGAGTTCAGGTCGTATGCAGACTCAGGAAGCAGGGCTTCTCCGGCTCAACTAGAAGAGGAATTCGTAGACCGCACGTCCACCACGGTAGACACCAGTACCGATATCACGCACATCGACAAGTGTTCCCTTGACTACACGCTCAAGCAGAAATCCCTTCTGGCGCTCCCCATAGGCCAGGCGCATGTCCTGCTCGATGTTCTTCTCCTCTGCAGCCTTCATGCGCCGCTCGAGATCATCGACGCGGCTCTTAAGCTGATTAAGCTCGCCGCGAAACTCCTCCAGCAGAGCAGCAAACTTCTCCAGGTCGGCCTTGTCAGCCTTTTTGCCCAGGCGCTCAGCTATGCACTGCTCGTACTTGTAAAGCGCTGCTGCCAGCTCAAAGCGGGTGGCAGATTTCTGCCCGCGGAAGGTGCGATCTGGATAGCCTACTAAGATATGACACGGATTGTTTACGAGCTCCTTCAATGCATGATAAGCCCACTCATTGCCGACAACATCCGTCAGCTCGCTGATATCGGTTGCACCCTGAGCGTTGGCTGGGCAGGTCGACGCTATGAAAATTCCAGCCCCAAGGGCAATAATAGTAGAAACAAGGGCTGTAATGCCTTTCCTCATAATATCTGCTACTCCCTTTCAGTCAACCAAACCTGATTCCTATTGCTGAGCATCTTAACCCAAATGTACCTCAGCCGAGTAGTATGTAAGCGGGCAAAAGTAACGACCTGTTCAAACATATCTGCGAAACCGCCGCTGGCGGGTTTCGAGCTTTACTTAAATAAGGTTAATATTTTATCCTGATACGCCCAAAATATATCGATCGGCGATGCTCGAAACGCTGCACCCGTGGAACTTCATGGCAACCGCCCGTCAAGGATTCAAGCCGGAAAAGCAGCATGTAGATGCACAATCAAGCTCAATCCGGCCCTGCCCACGCCACGACAGCTCGGCTTCCCTGTGCCATCTAATACGGTGCCTCGTTGAAGCAGGCAGTGTAACTTCTGGCATTATATGCGGTGCCAGCGCTCATTCCGGAGACACAACGCCAGTCGAGACGAGCACATGCCCTGGCATGGGAGAATAGCATACTGTTGTTGGAACGCCGCAAGCGGGAGATTATTAGTGGATCTTCGCATAGCCCATCTGTACGCTCAGTTCCTGAACATCTACGGCGACACAGGCAACCTCATCGCTCTGCAAAGACGCGCCCAGTGGCGCGGGATTGAAGCCACAATAACGCCGCTGGGGCTTAACGAGGAGCTTGATCCGGAGCGTTTCGATCTTTATTTCATAGGCGGAGGGCAGGACAAGCAACAGGAGGTGATTGCCGAGGACCTAGAGCAAAAGGGCCCGGCACTAGGAACAGCTGCCGCCGGCGGAGCCGTCATCCTTGCAGTCTGTGGTGGCTATCAGCTGCTCGGGCATTACTACAGGACGCACGAAGGCAAAGAGCTTAGAGGGATTTCGCTCATCGATGCGTACACCATCGCCGGCTCCAAACGCATGATCGGTAATGTAGTCGTCAGAAGAACCGGGCAGGGAACCATTGTCGGTTTTGAAAATCACAGCGGCAGGACCTACCTGGGACCGCAGGCAAAGCCACTCGGCCAGATAATCGTAGGCCACGGTAATAATGGAGAAGACGGTTTCGAGGGCGTTTTGCAGGGCACGGTTTACGGAACCTATCTGCATGGTTCGCTGCTACCCAAAAACCCTCACCTGACAGACGAGCTTATCTTGGCTGCTTTAGCAAGACGACATGGGAGCACGAGTTTGAAGCGGCTCGACGACACCCTCGAGCTGGCTGCTCACAAAAAGGCGCTCTCCTTTCCTGCCTGAATCGCCCAACAGAAGTTGGCTGGACTACGTCTGCCTTATTTTATTTGCAATCTCTTGATAACCTGTTATCCTAATTAGGCGATTCGCCTGAATCCTTACTAGCTGGTAGAAAGCCCGGGCTACCCGGACAACACTACAGGGCCCAACGGGCTGCCGCCGCGGCGAGCGTGGTCAGGCTACTGGAAATGCACAAGGCACTTTCAGGTCGGATCGATAGAGAGGGAGGTCCACTAGGATTCAAACGATGAGAGTACAAACATTGCCTTGGCTAGCAGTCCTAGCCACAACCCTGGTTTCAAGCACGCCGGCCTTAGCCCAGGCCTACCATTACAACTATGGGGGAGGCAGAATAATTCAGCAGAATCAAACCGGCCTCTGGTACCCGGCAGCAACCTACCTGGATGGAGCTAACCTGACCCCATCTGCCACGGGAAAGATCAACACCAACAGGTACGGTCTGACCAATCCCTTACTGCCCAGGGTGGACTGGGGCCGCAGCATCGGAACCGGGGGCGATCAGTATTATCAGACCAAGGACGACTCCGACTACTGGTTGCGCAAGCCGCTCCCCAGACGTCCGCAGATACGGCGGGACAACAGCTGGCGTTTCAATCCCTATTATCAACAGCAGCCCCCGGGAACGCTCTACGTGCCAGGGCAAAACGCGGTCGATAGCAACCCTTACCATTACGGATACTCTCCCAACAGCTCTGGGCAAGGGCAAAACGCCGGCGGAGTGGCCACATATGCAGAGTTTGGCTATCAGGAAGGCACAGCCGGCGCCAGGAGCTTTTAGCCGTTCCAACCCTCACAATGATAAACTTGCCAGCTGAGGGTAGGCAGCCAGCCGCCCAGGCGGCAAAAGCATCATGAAAAAATTCGTGGTTCTAGGCGGAGCTGGACAGATGGGCCGGACAGTCGTGACAGATCTGGCGCAGGCCGGGCGCCCTTGCCAAATTGTCATTGCCGATCTCAACACGTCCTTGGCAGAAAAACTCCAAAAACATCTATCAAAAGCCAACATCCAGGTCGTCTTTGCCGATCTTAGCGACCAGGCGAGCCTGGCAAAGCTGCTTTCCGGGAGCGAGGTTGTCATCAACTGTA
>CAYPBX010000402.1:0-3377 GCA_964409075.1 uncultured Candidatus Obscuribacterales bacterium | reverse complement strand
TGACCGTGCAGGCTCCGCTCGCCAGGATCGCTAGCGCTGCCCCGACTCAGAAGCACCGAGCCCTTCAATTGCGACAATCATCGCGAATCGCCCCCGGAGAGGTAAGACCGGAAGCGCAGCTCCCAATACATCAAATAAGGCAAAACAAGTGGAAAGGTCAACCAGTCCCAGAGCTTGTAGAAGAGCCTCGTCCGCCAGCAGGAGGCATCGAACCTGGTGACGAGATGAGCAGTTGTGCGCACAAGATTGATGGTTCTGCGCCAGACAAGCACGGCAACAGCAACCAGCCAGCTGTCGCCAACTGGCACCGCCTGCCCGGTCTTGTGCTCATACAATATGGTCCAGCGAATCAAAAAGGTTCGCCACCAGAGAGCGCTCCAGGTCACACGGCGAGCCGGGTGCAATACCACAGCGGAGCTTAGGAAGGCGGCTGTCAGGTTGCCTCTCGTAATGCGCCAGGCAAGCTCCATGTCCTCGCCGCCAGGCTCGAGAAAGTCCTCGTCAAAGCCTCCCAGCTGCTCGAAAACCTCCTGTCTGACAGCCAGATTGCAGCTCCAATAAAGCCCACCTGTGAGATTTTCCACAGCAAACCAGAAGGGGCTGTCCACCTTGTCAGGCATGACAGTTTTTCCTTCGATCACATCCAGTTTGCCCCCAGTTGCCGCTGTCAGAATCGCCTCCAGCCAGCCGGGCTCAGGCAGGCAGTCGTCATCCACGAAAGCCAGGTATTCTCCACTGGCATATCTTGCGCCTGAGTTACGATTGGCAGCCGGGCCTCTGCCGGGGCCTTTGACCCATCGCACCCAGCGGTAGCGCTCCTCAATGAGTTTCTGGGCGCTGCCGTGAGGACTGTCGTCGCTAACTATTACCTCGTATTGGTCCGCAGCTAAAGTTTGGGCGCCAGGTGCAAGACGATCCAGGCAAGCAGCCAGCAACTGCGGGCGATCTTTCGTGGGGATTATGATGGAAATACGAGTCATCTATCCCCCGAAGAGCCTGCGCAGTGCTTTCACCCCAGGGATTTGCTTGAGGAATTCGCGCAGGCTGGCGTCAGTGCGCGCTGCCAAGAGACGACACCACCTCCAAGCTGAGCCCATCGGGATGTGCCTGTAGTACAGATCCTCGAAGTGGAGCATCAGATCGCCGCGGGGAGTGCGCGCAAAGGTTGGAGAGAGAACATCTCTGGTGCACCCGGCCCAGTGCACGACAAATTTATAGGGGCTTGCGCTGTTTAGCTTGGCAACATCAACATCCATGCCCGGCGGCTCGAAGGGAACCTCCATGAAACGATCTCTTCTTAGCGAAATCTCCCCGCGCGCGTGCATCTTCATGAGGAGATAGTTGAGCACCCCCTGCTCGGCACAGCGAAAGATTTGCGGATGGCTCAGGCTCGGCAGATCCTTCCATTCAATCAGCCCGGCAAAATGCGCAGGTTGAAGAATTCCCGTCGTAGCTACAAGATTGCCGGTATTGAAAATGAAGCCGGGAAACTTAAATTCCGGATCAAAGTCTCTCATACGGTCGAGGTTGAAGTACCAGCGATCAATAAACTCGAGATCCGGCGGCACCTCATGCGCTACCACGAAGTCCTCATTAAATTGCTCGAGATGATCGATCACGCAACCGAGCATGACAATATCGGCATCGAGAATCAGGCAGCGGTGCTGCTTCGCGAGAAAGTAAGGCTCCAGCTTGGCAAACCCCCAGCCGTAGGAGCGAAAACGCGTGGGCAGAACTGAGACCTTGAGCACAGACTCAAGCTCGCGCGTATCAAAGTCTCCATAACGTCTGTCTTTGATCAGCCAGATAGGCAGATCGGGATACCAGTGCCGTATGCTGGTGGCGAGAATACGCGCCAGACGCAGATCGTGCTTGTAGCAGGCGATGTATACTCGATCAATCTTCATCCTGCTTCCGCAATCGCCTCGCTGTGATTATCGCACTGCCAAAACACCAGCGAAACCGCCTGCCTGTACACTACCACGGCTTGCCGGCGCTGGAATCTGCTAACACCGGCAACTCTCCCTGTAAACCTCGATGTGCTGCCGTGCCGCCTTCTCCCAGGAGAATAGCTTTGCTCTCTCCAAACCTGCTCGGGACAGACGCGCACGCAGCTCCGGGTCGGTCACCAGCTTGTATACACCCTCGGTGATGGCATCCTGATCGGTCGGATCTACAAGCAGGGCAGCATCGCCACAAACCTCAGGCAGGCAGCTGGCCCGGGAGCTCAACACCGGCGTGCCACAGGCCATGGCCTCCAGCACCGGCAACCCAAATCCCTCATACAGACTGCAGTATACAAGAGCTTTGGCTGCGGTGAAGAGAGCCGGCAGGTCCTGGCGCGGGATCTGCCCGGTAAAGACAGTCCTTTCTCCAGCTAGAGAACCGATCACACCTTCGTGGTTAGGGTCAAAAGCTCCAGCAAGCTCCTTGTTGCCGACGAGCACCAGATAAAGGTCTGGCAAGCGACCGCAAGCTCTAAGCTCCTCCATCGCTTTGAGAACCCTAGGAGTATTCTTGCGCGGATCGAAGAACCCAAGACCTAAAACAAACTGTATGTTGGCAAGGCCGTAACGAGTCAGAACCGTGGCAAGACGGTCAGCATCACTCACCGGTTTGAAGATCTTATCCACTCCTGGATAGATCATACGGATCTTCTCAGGTGGAAGCTGGCCGACCGAGATCAGATCCCCCCGGGTATTCAAGGAATCAGCAATCACCAGGTCAGCCCCATCTCTTGCAAATTGAAGGCATTTGTGGGCAAGCGATACCATCTCCGCCGGGTAGAACTCCGGATAGATGACAGGAATGAGGTCATGAACCGTTACCACATTGGCTGCCGGACCCGGGCTGATGTCGAACGGCCAGACATGCACCACATCCAGCCCGGACCAGATACGATCAGCAGGCACCAGGCTGGAGAGCCGGCAGCGCAACGAGAGAACCGCCCGATCGTACGTCGCCACCAATGCACCGGTTACACCTGCTTTGTCTGCATTTCCCCCGATCGGCCGCAACCACCGCACAGGCACACGATTGCGAATCTCATAGTGCCGCAGCGTCTCCGGCAGCAGAGCACTCCTGTCGACAAAGGAGTGTCTGTCGATAAGAACGATTCTCACCTGACCGGACCTTACCTCCGGCAGAGCCGCCAGCGCCTCCAGGAGCCCGTTGCAATAGGTTTGAGTGCCGTACTGGTACTGCCAGGACAGCCCGGTAATTTCAAATCCGATCGCAAGACCGTTTTCGCCAGCACCCGCCATCAATATTTGTCTTTACCCTCTTATCCCGGCAGGTGCCGGCGAGCATCGCCTACCCATCGCTGGGTTCGGGGTCATCTGACGCGACCAGTGTCCTGCGTCTTGCCGGAGTCAGCC
>CAYPBX010000401.1:0-3382 GCA_964409075.1 uncultured Candidatus Obscuribacterales bacterium | reverse complement strand
CTGGCTGGCTGAAGTTGGAGGTTGGAACAGCTACCGGACTGTAGAGGAGTTCGAACGCTATGCGGCAGCGGTAGCGCAGGAGCTTGGCTCACTTGTCGACTATTGGCTGACAATCAATGAGCCGTTGGTCTACGCCTACCAGGGTTATATAGAAGGCTGCTGGCCTCCTGGATACCGCAAGGCCTATCTCAAAGGCTTCCAGGCCATTCGCAACCTGCTGGAAGGTCACGCGCGAGCTTACCACGCCATCCGTGCCGTGGATGCCAGCGGCAGGGTGAGCTTCAGCAACCACTGGCGGCCTTTTTATCCCGCCAACCGCTTCAATCCCCTGGACCTATACGTCAGGTATCTGCGTGATTATGTCTTCAATCATATCTTCCAGTCGGCCGTGAATGACGGTGTGCTCAAGTTTCCTTGGCCTTTGAGACTCAGCAAGGAGATCACAACGATCAGCGGTCCTATCGCGGGACTCAAAGGGACGGTGGATTACCTGGCTTTCAACTACTACGGCAGCGAAACCTGCGAGTTTGCCTACAGCTGGCCCGTAGATTGGTTCGGGAAGAGATCGACTGTAGTCCCTCATGATGATGTGCAGGGAATCACCTGGGAGTATCAGCCGGCTGGACTGTACTATCTCCTTATAGAGGATCTGGCGCCATATAGATACGATCCGCATGGTGTTCCCCGCCCGATATTCATTACCGAGAACGGCATGCCGGATCGTTTCTCTGCCAGCCTTAGCGATGGGGCCTGGTCGCTCAAGGACTCCAACAGGATAGGATATCTGGTATCGCATTTGATGGCTATTCACGAGGCGATTCGAAGCGGTGCCAACGTGAAGGGCTATCTGCACTGGTCGCTGCTGGACAACTTTGAGTGGGCCGAGGGGCTTACGGCGCGCTTCGGGCTGGTCAGGGTCGCCTATCCGACCCAAGAGAGGCAGCCGCGCACAAGCGCTGATCTTTTTGCCCGCATTGCGTCTGATAATGCAGTTGACGGTACAATCGTCAAGATGGCTCAAAAAAGTGGTATCTGATCTGGTGCGAGGACATTATTGATGATTGCCGATGAGTTGAAGCGCAAGCTGCTTGCTATTGCTGTTCTGGCTGGCACCCTTATCCTTGGCGTAAGCCATCGTCTGCCGTCTGCCGGTCAGGTTGATTTTGGAACTGCCCAACCTGTAGCTGCCGAGCTGATTGCTGATGTCGCTTCCATTCGGCCCGGGCGGAGATTCGCTCTGGGAGTGGAGCTTTCTATGTCTCCCGGCTGGCACACTTATTACCGCGAGCCGGGAGACTCCGGTATGCCGACCAGGATTGACTGGAGCCTGCCTGCCGGTTTCAGCCACGGTGAGCTTCAGTGGCAGCCGCCGCAGCGCTTTGAGGAGAGCGGGCTTGTCACCCGGGGATATGAGGGCAATACGGTGATTGCAACGGTCGTGACGCCGCCGGCGCAGATGAAGGCAGGGCAGAGGCTTGATTTTGAGGCTAAGGTCAAATGGCTGGCTTGCAAGGATCTCTGTGTGCCTGGATCTGCAACTGTCAAACTGTCCCTGCCGGTGAAATCTCCTGGTGCTTCCCCTGAGCCTGTCAATCAAGGCAAGTTCGCTTCCGTGGGTAAGGATGGATCTGCGCCTCCCGCCGGCTTTTCGGTTCTCGATCAGGATCTGACCATAAAGGGGACAGGCGGAGGCGAGCTGAGCCTGCTCGCCTGTCTTGCTTTTGCCCTGGTAGGCGGGTTTATTCTTAATTTTATGCCCTGTGTGCTGCCGGTCATCTCCTTGAAGGTGCTTGGCTTCATGGAGCAGGCAGGCGAGGATCCCAGGCGTGTCCTGGGTCTTGGCCTTAGCTTCACGGCCGGGATTGTCGGGTCGGCGCTCACGCTCGGGCTGATTGTCGCGGGTCTCAAGGCTGCTGGGCAACAGATCGGCTGGGGCTTTCAGTTCCAGAATCCCTGGTTTGTTATCGCTATGGCTGTGATTGTGCTTGTTCTCTCACTCTCGCTTTTCGGGCTCTTCTATCTGCAGCTGCCTGGCGGGAGCGGTACCCTCGATATGATGGCTACACGCGAAGGGCTGGTGGGCAGCTTTTTCAAAGGTGTCCTGGCCACTGTGCTGGCTACTCCGTGCAGCGCTCCTTTCCTGGGAACCGCGGTTGGATTTGCCTTCAGCCAGCCGGCCTGGATGATTCTCTCTGTTTTTGCAGCCGTCGGGCTGGGAATGGCTTTTCCTTATCTCCTTCTCACGGCTAATCCCGCCTGGATGAAGCATATTCCCAGACCCGGCGCCTGGATGGAGCGGTTTAAGGAGGCAATGGGCTTCCTGCTTCTGGCGACGGTGGTATGGCTCTTATGGATTCTGGGCAATCAGCTCAGTCTTGCTGCTGTTATCAATGTGACGTCATTTCTTGTCTGTGTCTCCTTTGCTGCCTGGCTTGTGGGCAGGCTGACGGATCTGACAAGCTCCTGGGCTAAGGTTGCTTTTGTCTGGTCAGCTGCTGCCGGGGTTGTTGGCCTGGGGTTTTATCTCTTTCTCGTCCCGATAAACAACATTCAGGCTGCCACAACCTCTCCACGTGCTGCTCTCGATGATACCGCGAGTGGTGACCAGATTCACTGGCTCCCTTTCTCTCTGGCGGAGCTGAATTCGTACCTTGCCTCCGGCAAGACAGTCTTTCTCGATTTTACGGCTGACTGGTGCCTGACCTGCAAGGCCAATGAGATGGCCGTGATCGATACACCGGCTGTGAGGAGGCGCTTGCAGGAGCTTGACGTGGTGACGATGAAAGCGGACTGGACCAGACAGAATCCCGAGGTGACAGCGCTTCTTGAGCGCTTCGGGCGCTCGGGAGTACCTCTTTATGTAATCTTTCCGGGCGACAGTCCTCAGGAGCCGATCGTGCTACCCGAGGTGATTACACAGCCGCTGCTGCTCGACAGATTGAGCCAGGCAGAGCGGCGGAGGAGGTGAGCTCCGCGCCTGCCTGCTCCGGCACAGTGTCCGGCGGTTTGCTCGCTGCATTGGCGTGCTGTTCTAGATGAGCTGCGCTAGCCAAGCTTCTCCACTACCGCCAGCAAGCCGGCGTTATCGGGCATGCCCTCGACGACATGTCTCACGACTCCCGATCTGTCGATGACGAAGAGCACTCGGTTGGCAAACGCCTGACCGTCCCGCATGACGCCGTACAGCCGGGCGATGATGCCGCCGGGATCGGAGAGCAAGCTATGCTTGAGATTGAACTTCTTGATAAACCTGGCGTGGCTCTCGGTGCCATCACAGGAGATGCCGAAAATCTCGGCATTGAGCTTGCGGAAAGCATCCAGGTCGGCCGAGAAGCTGTCTCTTATACACATCTCCGAGCCCACGAGACTAGGCATGATCTCG
>CAYPBX010000400.1:0-3389 GCA_964409075.1 uncultured Candidatus Obscuribacterales bacterium | reverse complement strand
TCATTGAAGAGTCGCTACGCCTGCAAGCGCCGAACTACAGTTTTCGCTGCGAGTTCGATCATCCGGGAATCAGAGCGCACTTTAATCGACTTCTTGCGCAATATGCCCCTGATGTAGTTCATTCCTTCCACCTGCAGAACCTCTCGGGAAGCATAATTGATGCAGCCAACCAAAAGCTTATTCCCGTAGTCGTGTCGACCACCGATTTCTGGTTTGTCTGCCCGGTGGTGCAGCTGAAAAGGCCCGACGGCTCTCTCTGTCGGGGACCGAGCAAACTGGCGGCAAACTGCCTTACCTGCTATACGCCGGAGCTGTTCCCTCCACTTGCGGAGTTCCGCGATGCCCTAAGCGACAAGTACAGCACACTCTCTGACGTGCTCGATGTAGTGCCCGGTGCCGACAGAGCGCTCTATGCTCTTTATGCTGCCAGCAAACTACCGGCCGCGGTGGCAGCTACGACCTCCCGGCCTGCCTTTCTGCGCGAACGTGCTAACCGTACGCGAGCCATAATGGTCCCTACTAAACTGATGCGGGATGTATTTCTTGAAAACGGCATTCGTGGCGATCTCATTCATCATGTGCCGTTTGGTCTGGACACTGGTCCGCTTATACCATTCACCAACAAAAACGAGAGCAAGGATCTTCGTATCGGCTTTATCGGCACCATTTATGAGCACAAAGGGGTAGACCTGCTCGTCGAGGCGTTTCAGAAATTGCCCCTGGAAGCGCAGGCTGTGCTGAGGATTTACGGCGATCTCAAACAGTTTCCAGATTACTCGAAGCGACTGCAATCGATGGTCGACCGCTTCCTCTCAGTTCCTGGAGCTTCAATCCGTTTTCAGTCTGGCTCGCAGGGCGGTTCTTCAGATCGAGCTCCTTCTGATTACAGCACTGGTAGGATTCAATTTCATGGTTCATTTCCGAATCACAAACTGGGTGAGGTCCTCTCTGAAATTGACGTGCTGGTGGTGCCCTCACGCTGGTATGAGAATACACCGCTTGTAATTCAGTCAGCCTTTGCTACCAGGACGCCGGTGGTGGCGACGGATCTGGGCGGCCTTTCCGAGCTGGTTAGGCACGAGATCAACGGTCTTCTCTTCAAGCTGAACGATGCCGATTCTCTCGCGGAGCAGTTATTGAGATTGATCAACGACCGGGGGCTGCTTAGAGGAATGCGCAACAACATTCCCCCTGAAAGAACGACAAGCGAGATGGTTGATGACATTGAGGGAATTTACAATAGCGTATGCTGGCGGTCTACAGCTGCTCGTGTCCCTGGTGGCAGCGCCGACCTGTTGGTGACGAAATCCACATAGGCACGACGGACTTGGCGCCTGTCTCGGCGGCGATCAAATAGTCCCATTTTCTGCAAGCGAGCCTATCAGCAAGTCCTGAACTTTCTTGCCACCGCGTGCATTAGTGTGAACCGAATCGGAGAAATCTGCTCGATTAAAGGTGTCCTTCGCCTGGAGATTAACTAGAGTATGTCCGTAGCGAGCAGGCAGACTGAGCACGTCTTGATGGTATTTTGAGTGTAGGTCCGCTGGTATGAGCGCACGGTTTTCGGTTGTGAGTGGCATGTTCACGACCACTACTGTAATGTGGTGAGTCCTTGCAAGTGCAAGTAGCCTACGGAATTCTTGCAGCTCTTCCGCGAAGCGGCTGAAATTAGGAGGGTTGTAGCGAGCCTGATAATTCGCCAGGTCTCTGTGGAATGCCGCATTTTCTGCCAATGAGGATTGAGGAGTAGCTGTCGACGTTTCTCCAAATTCGCTCTGCTCAGGCAGTGTGCTGCCAACAGTTGATTCCGTTGAGGCACCAGGCTTTGGCTTTTCTAGTAGAGCCGCGTACAATGTCGGGCTGCGCCCCAGTGAATCGCAGGCGAGTAAGGTCAGAAGCGTCCGGTAGTCCGCTTTTACCTTGAAGAAGTACCAGGCGTAGGAGATTAAGGTGTTTTGAATCTCTTCCGGCGTGAGGTGGCGCGAGATGAGATCGTTAAGGCACCGCCAATCGGCCAGGACCTCGTACACCGGTGTTTTACCCAGCGGTGGAACGGTGTTATCGATAAAATCGCGCGGTGCAACTCCGTAGACCACCATTTGCGGTGCTTTGCCTGCATCAATCGCGCGAGTTAGAATGAGGCGTGCTTCCGATGCCATCATGGCAACACAAGTCAGGTTGAAGACTTTGACCGGCTTGCCGAAGCGCTTAGCGAGGAGATGTTCGAGATACAATGCCTGTGTGTACGTGCGCACCGCCTCTAGTGTGCTGGAGTCAAGTGAGCGGGCAAACTGTGCATCCCAGCGTGCGACAGCTGTCATAGGCAATGAGGAGCCAAGGAGCAAGATGTTTGGTTTTACATTTGAATTGAAGAATTCCGGTACCTTGGAAACAACGGGATTTTGATCCAGCGGCATATACCTTGGGCAGTTAATCAGTCTGAGCGGTCGGGCTGTGGCAATGGCAAAATCAAAGGCCAGAAGAAACAGACAGACCCAGAGCGCAGTGCTTCCGGACCAGCGCTGCAGAAGTTTTACAGGGCTTAATAAAATTCGTTTTATTGGTGGTCTCTCCTCACTTCAGCTATCAGCAAGGGCGCATTGCCAGCGCCCGGCCTTGTTGAAAGTACCGCAGCAATCCGACAGTACGTATGGGCGTATTGTATGCATCCAGAGATACGATCCACCCTTAGATTCGTCGCATTGTTTAGGAAGCATGGCAGCAGACGGTAGTCAATATGACAATTGTCTCAGTATATGACCAGCTGTGAGTATCATCCTGTGTCATCACTAATCTATGGGGCGTGCGTCGGAAACGGGACCAGGGTCTTCGGTAGCAGGACGCCGTAGCTGACGCACAGAGCTAATGAAGGACACAACGGTTGGAAGTCAGCATGGCTCGACAGGTGACTGGCTCGAGGACTGAGTTATTTCAGTATCGAATGGTTCAAGGGCTGGGCTGCTTCATTAGAGCGAAGCTGTTGATTTGGAACCTGGTCTACCGGACAATCACAAGGTTTTCAGTAGAATCCGAGCTATGTTTCTGTCATCTGGGCTGAGGAAAGTTAGCGGGATCTCATGAACATAACCGCCACGCCTGAACCAGACCTGGGAGCAATACCGCGTACTGAGCGGACAGTCTTTCATGTCCTGAGGGGGCTGCCAGGCCCCTTCTTCTGCTTTTCTGTCGCTCTGGTCGCCTGCCTGACCTATTCTTTTGCTACGGATGCGCCGAGAACCACTTTGCTTTTCGACTCCCGTCACTATTTCGAGTCCTGCCGTCAACTGGTAATTTTTTTCAGGAATGTCCTGGCAGGTGGGCAGCTGGCTCATCCGGATGCCTGGTTGGCTGAATACTTGCTCCTGGATGGACCGGTCTTCCCCCTTTTG
>CAYPBX010000399.1:1590-3390 GCA_964409075.1 uncultured Candidatus Obscuribacterales bacterium | reverse complement strand
GTGCTCTGGTAGAGCCTCATAGTTTGCGCAACACGCACCAGACCCTCAGCTGCCCACAGAGGAGGCGCTGAAGCCAGCTGCCAGAAGGCGCGCGTATGTCGATGGGGTTGCGGAGAGACCAGCGTGATCTCCCCGCTCGACGATCCTACCTGCGTCCATGACGATAATCTCGTCGGCGTGCTTGATGGTGGAGAGCCGGTGGGCGATGACAATCACCGTGCGCCCCTGCATGAGGTTATTGAGGGCAGCTTGCACGTAAGCCTCCGATTCGTTGTCCAGCGAGCTGGTAGCTTCATCCAGTATCAGTATGGGCGCATCCTTGAGAATCGCCCTGGCAATCGCCAGGCGCTGCTGCTGCCCCCCGGAAAGCCGGATGCCACGCTCGCCTATCTGGGTCTTATAGCCCTGCGGCATCTCGACAATAAAGTCATGGCAGTAGGCTGCCCGGGCAGCAGATTCAATCTCGGCAAATGAGGCATCCAACCGCCCCAGCCTTATGTTCTCCTCGGCAGTCGCGTTGAAGAGAAAATTGTCCTGGGTAACGAGGGCAATCTGCGAGCGCAGTGACTGGCAGGTGGGCTCGGTAACCGGAATGCCGTCTATGCGGATAGTGCCGGATGTGGTATCATAAAGTCGCAGCACGAGATTGGCAAGTGTCGTTTTGCCTGCACCTGACAGGCCCACGAGCGCGACTGTTTTGCCCGGGAGAATCTCCAGATTGATCTCCTTCAGAACCTGCTGGGTGGTTCCCGGATACTGGAAGCAGACACCAGAGAAAGAGATGGAGTGTGGTCCGCTGGCCAAACGCCCGGCCCCCGGGCGATCCGCAAAGTCAGGCTGGCGGTCCAGAAACTCGAAGACGCGCTGGGCAGCAGCCAGAGCTGGCTGTATAGCTCCATTGATCTGTCCCAGGGTTTTTATCGGAGAGTAAAGGAGCAGGAGCGCAATCACAAAGGAGGTGAGCGCCCCCAGGGTCATATGATTGTGCAGCACCTGATAAGCAGCCACCCAGATGACGGCAGCTATCCCGATCGCACCAATCATGGTGAGTATAGGAGACTGCATGGCATCAGCGCGCACAGCTTTCATGGTGTGGGCGAAAAAGCGATCGTTGGTTGCGCGAAACCTGTCCACCTGGAAGCGCTGCAGATTGAAGGACTGAATGATCTTCGCCCCCTGGATCGACTCAGAGATTACCGACACCAGAGAGCCTATCGCCTCCTGACCGCCGCGGCTGCCCTTGCGGATTTTCTTGCCGAGGATAACCACCGGAAGAACAATGAAAGATAGTATGGACAGCGCAATCAACGTGAGCTGCCAGCTCTGGAGAAGGAGAACAACAACCAGAGACACCAGCGTAATCGCCCGGTTAATCAGCGACTGGAAAGCATCGGAGATAGCTTGCTCGATGATGGCGACATCGTTTGTGAGACGGCCAATAACCACTCCGGATGATTGCCCCTGAAAAAACGGTAGCTGCTGCTCTTCAACATGCGCAAAGAGGCGATTGCGCAGATCGCGAATTGTGGCGGCACCGACATAGCGGATACAGAACTTCTCCAGAAAGCGAAAGGTGCCCTGGGCGCCTGCAATAACCAGGACCACTAATGGCACCCAGTAAATGAGCTCCTGGTGCCCCTCGATAAATATCCCCTGCAGGCCCCGCCCTGCCAGCCAGGCGATGACGCCATCGATGCCACCAGAGGGGATGGCAGCCAGGCAGCCAGCTGCAAAGGGAAGCGAATACGGCCTGACAAAGCCAAGCAGGCGCACGTAGGCGCGCCGCCCGCTGGGCTGGGG
>CAYPBX010000399.1:0-1580 GCA_964409075.1 uncultured Candidatus Obscuribacterales bacterium | reverse complement strand
CTCATCGATCATTGAATCTAATTTTGCCCTTGGCTTTCCATCCCCAGACTGGCGAGAAGTTCGCCGGCAGCTGTGGTCGGAAAGTCCCCCTGCCCGAGATGCTTACGTATGTAAGCTAGCTGCCTGACGATCTCGCTCCTGGCGCCAGGCACATCGAGCCAGTCGCAGGTGTATCTTACGAGAAGCTCGGCACGGCAATCCAGCTGTAAAAGTTCAGGAACGACGGTCTTTCCAGCCAAAAGATTAGGCCAGCCAACGTTTTTGACTTGCTTAAAGATAAGAAAAAGCAGGTAAGATAGCCAGTTCCCTCTGTAAAAGATGACCATCGGCTTACTGTAGAGCGCTGCCTCCAGCGTGGTCGTTCCGGATTTCGCCCAGACTATATCGCTGGCAGCCATCGCTTTGTAACCGTCCTCAGGCTTAACCAGCCTCACCTTATGCCCTTGTGGTTGGCTCTCCAGCCATGGGATAACCATCCGCTCCAGCTCTCGCGCAATAACAGCGTTGGCCTGGGAGACAAGGAACTGTGTATCTGGGCGCTGCCCGAGCATCCACTCGACAGCCTGCCTGACCACGGGCACGAGATCCTCTATCTCCTGGCTGCGGCTCCCTGGAAATACTGCTATCAGGGGAAACTCAGGATCGAGAGAGAGCTTTAGGCAAAGCTCCTGCCGCGCCTGTCTGGCATCTAGTGCCGGCAGATTCTTAAGGAGCGGGTGCCCGACGAAGGTAGCAGCGACCCCCTGGCGACGATAAAGAGGCTCCTCGAAGGGAAAGATGACCAGCATCTTGGAGATTGTGCCCATGATGGTCCTCATTCTCCAGGGCCGCGACCCCCATACCTGCGGAGAGATGAAGTAGATTAAGGGCAGGGCAGGATAGAGCCGCTTTAGCTGCCTGGCGAGATTGAGGTTGAAGCCAGCGAAATCAACAAGCAGAACCGCATCCGGCAGGCGCCTGCCAATCTCCGCAATCATCTCCTGTCTCAACCGGTAAAGGAACGGCAGCTGGCGCAAGACCTCGAAGATGCCCACACAGGCAAAGTTGGCACAGTTATAGAGTATATGGGCGCCGGCTCTTGCCATTGCATCTCCACCGACACCCCATATCTCAAGGTCGGGTGCCATATTTTTGAGCTCTCTTATCAGTACCGCCGTGTGGCGGTCAGCCGAAAGATCGCCCACGAAGATAAACAGCGAGCCGGTCTTGCCCTGCCGACTCTCTGCTTCCCCTTTCACCGCACCACACCAACATGCAGCGCCACCGAGCCAAAAGCCAGGCGGCAAGCACAGACGGACCTCAAGCCGGCAGCATGGAACATAGCGCTTATCGTCTCTGCCTGCGGGTAGGAGCTGAGCGACTCGGGCAGATAAGTGTAAGCCTGGCGATCATTTTGAATCCACTGACCCAGAAGAGGCACCAGGCGCCGGAAGTAAAACATGTAAAGCGGCGCAAATAAACGGTTTTGCGGATGCCCCAGGTCCAGGTTAACAATGCGCCCGCCTGGTCTTACAACTCTGGCGATCTCATTTAGACCGGACTGGAGGTCAGTGAGATTTCGCAGCCCGAAGCTGATTATC
>CAYPBX010000398.1:0-3395 GCA_964409075.1 uncultured Candidatus Obscuribacterales bacterium | reverse complement strand
GACGAGTACTCCGGCTATGTCCTTGCGGCCTATGCTCTCTTTGAATCTGGTGGCGTTGATGCGATCGGCAGGACCGAACATGATCGGGTCGAAAGTGAGCAATTTTGCGGACAGATCTCGAGCGGCAAAAGGCGGCCTCATGAGAGCAGCGAAGGTATCGCCGTTTAGAATCATATGCGCGCCGCCGCGCTCCTTGGGCAGGCCAAGAAGAATGTACTTGCTGTTGCGCGGAGCGGCCGCGAGAATCTTTGTAGCCTCAGCGGCAACTGCTGCAACCTCGGCTCCAGACTTTACCCAGAGCCGGTTATTGAGATATGTTGCCCTGGCGAGAGTCGCAACCATCAGGCAGAGCACCGCAATCGCAAGAAGAGCAAGACGGCCGGGCAATGATCGCCAGGACAGACTGAATCGGTCATTCTCCGCTCCAGACGGAGCAAGGATAAGGACGGGAAGGGCAACGGAGAGCGGCAGTGAAGGGAAGAAGTAAAACCGCGCTCCTTCCAGGTTGTAACCCAGACCCCAGAGCTGGTACAGAGGCGCTACTGTCGTGGTCGCCCATACAGACAAGAAGGCCAGCCAGCGCAGGGAGAGAGAGCCGGAGAGAATGCGGCAGAGCAGAATACCGGCAGCTGCGAGGTAGCAGGCGGCCAGGATCTGATGATACAGGCTCTCCCCGCCGAAGATGTGGTGGTTGAGCGGGAACAGAAGCCGCCCCACGGTATCGGGGTCAGTCCAGCGGGTCAGAGCCTGGGCAAGCTGGGCTGCTCCAAAGCCTGCCGTATAGCCACCAGCAACGGTGCCGAGAACCAAATAGCGTAGGGGAATGTAGACCAAGAGGGAGAGCCACAATGGCCTGGAGAAGACAAACGCTGCGGTAAGCCGTTCCCTGGCCGAAGGCTTCCTCTGTTCTGCCGGTTCGGCTGTGTCTGAGCCATTGAGGGCGATGACACCTGGCCAGATAAAGGCTGCTGCCCAGGCCATGATTGGGAGTCCGACCGCCATCTCCTTTGTCCACAGCCCAAGCCAGAAAGCAGCGACGACCAAACCTGTTACAAGCTTGCTCCGCCTACCAAGCAATAGGAGAAAGAAGGAGAGCAGGTAGAAAAAGCAAGACACCGAATCAACCCGGCCGACCACCCAGGATACGCTCTCGCAGTGAAGCGGGCTGGCTGCGAAAAGCAGGGCCGAGAAAGTCGAAGCGGACAGGCTTCGCCAGAGTGGCCAGCTGCTAGTGAGACGTTTGACAATCAGATAGAGCAGGCAGCAATTGCCTGCAAAATAGATGAGGTTTGTCAGATAGTAGCCCGCTGCATTCGCGTGCCATATACCAAAATCAAAGACGAGGGTCATCAGAAGCCAGGGCCGCCACACGGTCATGCCCGGAATCTGCATGTAGTTGCCCAGGAAGTTCGACCAGATAAGATGCGGCGCGTCTGTGAAGATGCGAGCAACGTACGCGATCTCGCCAATGTCGTCAGCGAGGAAATAGCTTCCCAGCGTCCTGCCGAACAGAAGGAGAACAACCAGGAGGATCAGCACAATAGCAATCCAGTCGCCCGCGGACAGGACACGGTTGTCTGAATGCGTACCAGAGCGCGCATGCGAGCTGCTTGCCGATACATCGCCTGCAGGTAGTCGGTTGTTCAAGATTCTGTCTTTCCTCAACATTGCCTGCTCATACTGCAATTGATTTCTCGTATTGAGGGTTCAAATTCAGCCGGGTGTGTGAAATCTTCGCTTGCCAGTCGTGAGCATGAATATTGCCTCTCATAGGATCTGGTGCCCCGGCACGAGCGGATTAGACGGTAGCCGGTACAGCATGATACGTATGTTCCTGTAGCCCACTTTTCTTGATTCGTTGTCGGTGCTGGTGAAATTGGGGCCAGTAACAAGTCTTGTTATGAACTTGGCGGTTACTGCGTTAAGTTCGCCGGGCATAATGTCCGGGAATAAGGGGACGGAGAAGTCGAAATGGTGCCATTGATTGTCTGTGTCCAGTTTGTAGGGAACCCATGGTGAGTCGTAGAAGATCTTCCGGGAGCTTGCGTTTTTAGCTTCAAAGGTAACGGATGGTCCAGGAACCGGCCGATCCGATATACCTTTGAGCTCGCCTGTGAATCTAACGAGCCAGAGCTCTCCCTCGTGAGCGCCTGGTAAGTTTTCTACTTTGATAACTGAGGCGGATTCGCTGTTGTTTTCATCTTCGGCTAGCAGACGTTCGCGGAATGCTAGTTGCGACGAGGACATCCACGCATGGCGCCGTACTATGCGCTTGCCGGCATCTGCTGCGCTAGAGGCTCCGGTTGAATGCTGGTCAGTCAGAGTCCGAACCAAGGTTGCTGACGGTGAGGCGCCATGGTCGTCCTGGAACATGCGTGACACCACTCCTGCGATTCCATTGTCGGCGACACCAGCAGTGGCATTGCTGGCTGGTCTTGTAAACTCACTGCGGCTCTCAGTCAAGCGGAATAGTTGCCCGGCTGTTTCTTCAGATTGGCGGCCGGATGGAGGAACAGATAAGAGCCGTATATTGAAATTACCTGTCTGTCGTCCAGCTAGAGGTGAGAGGTCGTCGGTGACAGGGACGCCTTTACATATGAAGCGAGAGGCAGAGGCTCTTGCCGATTGCTTGCTTACCTTGATGTCGTAGCGCGGATCAGAAAATCCCTCATTGTTTTCTACTCCATAAAAGGCCTTTTCCCATGAATAAAGCGTGAGAGCAGGAAGCATCAGGTATTGGGGATTGGTGTTGAAAGAGCCGTATAAGGTAAACGGGCCATTGCCAACATTCTCAATCTCGACTGTCAGCTCCTTGTCTGCTGTGCTGTTCTCAACAAGTGCAGGTGGTACCGGGACAAGGAACCACTGGCGGAGATCGCAATTGGATATTCCGGATGCGCTGGTCAACGCGGCAAAGATGTGCTCGCATTCACGGTACACCCTGTCATCGCCCAGTGATTTCATTGGTTCCAGATCCGGCAGTAGAGCCAATCCCGGGATTACAGGGCCGTTAAGTATTATGTTGTTTACGGTAATCCTGGCTGTCGTTGAAAGTGCATCAGCGCCAGTGCAGTCGATCAACAGATAGAAGTTGCCAGCATTTGACCGAGCGAAATCAGGAATCGATATCATCTGTCTGATGGTATCTCCGGAGGCAGTTAGAGGACAGCGCCATTCCCACCAGCGTCCATGAGCTCTGGCGGGCAGGCAGGATGAAATCATGATGAGCAGGGTGAGACAACCCAGAAGCGCTCTGGCTGCGCGTCTGTTGCCCTGCAGAGAAGAGACGGCCTTGTTCAGTGCCAAGGCCAGAAGCAGGAGCAGCGCTGACCTGGTTGCGAATGTCAAGACGATGCCGACGGATGAGGACAGACGTAACTGGCAAATCTCAACGG
>CAYPBX010000397.1:2076-3396 GCA_964409075.1 uncultured Candidatus Obscuribacterales bacterium | reverse complement strand
GCCTTCAATGTGTATATAACCTTCTCCGGCGGCAGATTGGCGGCTGCCGCTATCTCCTCGGCGGTGGGGCGGCGCTCCAGGCTGCCGTAGAGCTGTTGTATCACCTTTCTGAGCTGGTTTTTTGTGTCTTGAACATGCACAGGCAGCCTGATGGTGCGTGATTTGTCCGAGAGCGCCCGGCTCACGGCCTGACGGATCCACCAGGTGGCGTAGGTAGAGAATTTGAATCCTCTTTCCGGATCGAACTTGTCAGCGGCCCGCATGAGACCTATGCTTCCCTCCTGTATGAGATCCTGGAAGCTCAGCCCACGGTTGCGGTAATGCTTGGCAATGCTGACAACCAGGCGCAGGTTGGATTGAATGAGTTTGCGGCGTGCTGCCTGATCGCCCCTCCGGCTGGCGCGCGAAAGCTCGATCTCTTCACGAGCCGTCAAAAGCTTGTGGCGGCCTATCTCGCGCAAAAAATCGCCGGTTGAATCCTTGTTCTGGGTCTGGCTGTCATTCTCTGTAAGTCCGTCCATGGGCAGAAGGGTCTCCTCGGCGCCAAAGTCCTCTTCCCATTCGTCGATGTTGCCCTGGTAAATGGAGTTGAAGGATGGGAAGGCAGGGTGGGAGAGGTCTGCTCTGGCGGAAGCTTTGTTGCTGTGTCCAATTCTTGATTTATTGTGTGATCGTGACTTTTGCATCTTGTCTGACTGCTTCCTGGCAGTCTGGCTGGGGTGGGCATGCGCTACTGCAAATAGCAACATGTTCAGTCAAGACTGAATATGCACTCTCAACATACCCTTAATTATAGTAGGTACTCGCATCATACTCCCAGCTCCGCAGAGCTAGATTCTTCGCATGCGCTTGGGTTTCCGGGCATTGCCTCAGCCCTCTTTGTTTATATTTAGGTAACATAGTAAGCGGTGACTCTGCCCGGTAGTTATTCTAGCGAAGCGGCAGCCTCTCTGCTGCCTGATCCGGAAAGCAGCCTCTGGAACCAGGAATTGTCTGTTTAAGTTAGCGGGGTTCAGCTCATCTGGCTGTCGGTAGCAGTCTCGGCAATTTGTCTGCACATGGCAGCAGCTTTTGAGCGCAAGATTAAAGACGGTCTCCTTCTTCGCCAAGATAATGGAGCGGTCCTTCTTGCGTGGCAGTGCGAAGAGGATTTTGCTGAAGTCAAGATCAACAGGGTTGTCTGCCAGGCGATCAGCCGTCCCCAGGAATGGCTCAAGCTGCTGAGTTCCAGGGCCGACCCTTCGTGTCAACCAGCACGAGGCGGAGCGGTTGACAGCCCGGAAGGCGAGGGTTCCGCAGCCGAGAGGCTCTCTTTGCGCA
>CAYPBX010000397.1:0-2066 GCA_964409075.1 uncultured Candidatus Obscuribacterales bacterium | reverse complement strand
TTTCGGGGAGCTGCTTTGCTCCGGAAGGAGCCGATGTGGTCAGGCTATCACCGGCAGACGAGGAGCATCTTGCCGAGGCGGTGAGAGCCGCTCTTGCAGGAACATCAGGCGGCAGTCCATGACATGCCGTTGACCATGTCGGTCCCGTCCAGCTACCAGTACCACGGGTAGTACTGTGTCTTCTTCCTTCTGTAAAGCTCAACACTCCTGGCTATATGGGGGGTGAGGATCTCCTGGCGCATGGACTGGAGCTGTCGCCAGAGGCTGGGGCTGAAGCAGAAGTTCTTTACTCCTGGCGCAACGCTTGGCTGCTCCTTTATCCAGCCTCTGTGCTTCAATTCGTCTGCGTCTGTCTCCCGGGAGAGCAGAGAAAACTCTCTCAGGTTGCTGTCCAGACAGTAGGCCGTAAGCAGCCTTGCTGATTCCGGCAGGTTTTGTATATCCTGCAGAGCCACCTTCGCTTTTACGGGAGTCGAGATAACCACCCCACGATCCCGGCGCGCTTTCAAGAGGACAGGGCAACAGCTACGCCGGTACCACTATATCCTTGGAGAGATGATGGTCGCAGGGCTTAACGAAAGTATTATGGTCGTGCTGCCCCCGTAATGTTAAGCGCGCAGCGCATGATCTGTACCGAAACGGGACATGCTGAGTTACGGCGGCAGCTACATTGCCGAGCAGGAAGCTGGTGATGGCGCCGCACTTTCCTTATATACGGGCTGTCAAACAACCGCCGACGCTTTTTGCAGTAACAAGCTAACGGGAGTAGGTGGCGGCAAGCTCACCCTCGGCAATCACGTGACCCTTAAGCGCCAGAAGGAGATCTTCTCTGCTTACGCCTTGCTTAAGGTCGATTTTACTGTCGGCGGCGTAAAGCCTGAAGAAATAGCGGTGTGCTTGGCCTGGCGGCGGTGCCGGCCCACTATAGCCAGTGCGTCCCCAGCTGTTGCGTCCCTGCCTGGAGCCGTCAGGCAAGGTCGCCTGCCTGGCTGTGCCCTCCTTAAGCTGCTGGCTGTCCGGCGGCAGGTTGTAGATGACCCAGTGCGTCCAGGTGCCTGCCGGCGCGTCCGGATCATCCATTATGAGAGCGAGGCTCTTTGTCTTGCCCGGGGGCTTGCTCCAGTTAAGCGCTGGGGCAAGGTCGCCACCGTCTGCCGTGAATCTTTTAGGAATGCGATCGCCCTGCCTAAAGGAGGGGCTTGTAACCGTAAGCGAGCCTGCGGCTTGCCTGTCTGAGGCTGGTTGAGCGGCCAGCCCGTTGCTTGTGCAGTTGATGACAGCAAAGAGGATGCAGGCAATGCCCGAGGCAGGTGAGATCCTCAGGCGCAACGGCATCCAGGCAAAATCAAGCATAGATACAACCAAAATGAACAAATAGAGTTTTAAAAGATAGATGGTCTCTAAATCATAACAACCTTTGCTGCAGCGCCAGCCGGGCAATAACCTGCCAGCTTAGATTAAGCTGCTTCTGACCATCTTGACGGGAGAACAAACATTAGAGTAAACTAATAAAAGTAGGCTGAATTACTAAATTGGTTTAATGTTTTTGAATGCCGACAGCGACAAAAACAGGGTTGGGGAGTAAGCTCTCCAATCTTTCAGACGTTATGACTATCAATTAGGAATTGTCCCGAGAAGAACAACCTCAGTTGAAAAATTTGGAGTGTTAAAGATGAAAAGCCCGGGCCATTGCGTCAAACTT
The DNA here is from genome assembly GCA_964409075.1 of uncultured Candidatus Obscuribacterales bacterium. GTDB lineage: Bacteria > Cyanobacteriota > Vampirovibrionia > Obscuribacterales > Obscuribacteraceae > CAYPBX01. Next base: position 364 of record CAYPBX010000397.1, on the reverse strand, counting down.
CGCCAGCTCCCGATGAGAGCTGCAGGCAAGCGGGGGACAGGAGGCGGAATGATGGTCCTTGTGGCTGTGACCGTTCTTGTCCTATTGGGGCTGATCATTTTTATAGCCTTTAACTTCACACGATTAATCGGTGCCTCAGGGGAGCATCGAACTGCCATTGAGGCAGCAGCGCTGGCTGGGGCTCAAGAGATGACCAGGGTGGTGGTTGAGGATCCCAACTACGGCTATATTGCGCTGGTCGACTATCCGCCTGTGGGCAGGCGTCTCCTGGCTGCCGACGGGCAGCCGCTGCCTGTTATGGGCATCAACACAATTGTAGGCACCGCACGGCTGGACACGATTATCGCCGGAGAGCTCGAGGATG
>CAYPBX010000396.1:0-3399 GCA_964409075.1 uncultured Candidatus Obscuribacterales bacterium | reverse complement strand
CAGCTCGGGCGGCTTCTTCATGTAGAGGATCTGCTTGAGATACTCTACCCGGGGAGCGGTTGGAATGCCGACCACCACCTGCCGATCGGAGATGTCTTTCATTACGCCGGACTTGCCTTCAATGACAACATCTTTGCCAACATTGATATGATCCTTCATTCCCACATGCCCGGCTATCACCGTACGGTCTCCGACGCTGCACGACCCGGCAAGGCCAGTAAGCGAGACAATAATCGCCTCTTTGCCTATGCGGCAGTTATGAGCAATCATGACCAGGTTATCTATCTTGGTGCCCGCACCGATTACGGTGGCACCCAGGGTAGCGCGATCGACGGTTGTATTCGAGCCGATCTCAACATCATCCTCGAGAATCACGGTTCCTACTTGAGGGATCTTTAGATAGGGGTTGGGCTCTTCGCTCAACTCGTGATTGCCAGCCATCCGGCGCTCCAGATTCGACTCCTTCTCGGTCACATAGCCAAAGCCATCGGCTCCAATGCTCGCTCCCTGCTGAAGAATTACCCGGTTCCCTACCTGCACATAGTCAGCAACAAGGCAGCCGGGGTGAAAGAGGCAATCCCGGCCGATCGTGACCCGTCCCCCGATGACACAATTGGCCATCACGACCGTGCCGGCAGCGATTTTAGTCTCAGGTCCGACAACAACACCAGGGCCGATCGCCACACCTTCCTCAAGCTCAGCCGACTGGTCGACCACAGCGCTTAAATGCACGCCGGGCTCCGGTAAAAACCGCCGAGGACATACAGCTGTAAGCATCTTCTGCAAAGCCAGAAGCGGACGCTTGACGACAATTCTGGGCCTTTTCGTCACTACTCCCTCTGGAACCAGAAGGGCGCTCGCCTTGCACTCAGGCAGCCTGCGCAAGGATTGCGGCTCAAAGACAAGCGCCAGATCCCCCTCCTTTGCCATTAAGGGAGACAAAGCTACATTCCAGACGGAGACACCGGGGTCATCCTCAACCTGCCCGCCAGCTACAAAGGCGATCTCAGGAAGGCTCAGCTCTTTAGGGAGCTTCATACAGATCCTCCTTGAAGCGCTGTCGACTCTTGAGGTATGCACACTGCTGCGGTCTTGCCGCCACTGGCCAGTTAAGCCGGACAGACAGAAACCGGCCGGTCAGTTGGCAGCCTTTGCAGAAGACTTGCTGTCCGGGGCAGGGGTTCCTTTGTTTGCAACTGGCGTCAGCCGCTTGATGACAGCATCGGTCAGGTCTGTTCCGCCCATCAAAACCGCCTCCTTCATAAGTACGACATCGCACCCGGAAGCTCTGGCCTCGGCTTGAATTGCCTGATCTACCTCCTTGAGGATCTGCTTCTCCAGCTCCTGGGCGCGCACCTGCAGCGCATCGTACTCGGAGGTGATCTTCTTGCGCAGCCGGCGCTGTAAACCTTCCAGCTCAGCCGGCGGCTTATTGGCGCCCTTGGCCTGTTCAAACTCCTTGCTGCCCTCATTGACGAGCTTCTGAATTTCGGTCTGGGCAGTCTGGATCTCCTCGGAAGCCTGCTGGGCCTTTGGATAACTATCCATCACCTTGCGCTGATCGACCGTTCCGACCGCCTGAGGGGAACCGGCTCCCTGAGCGCCAGAGAGAAGCCCCGCACCTGCCGCGAAAGCGAGAACCGCTCCGGCTGTGATCGCAAAACCAATCTGAGAGTAACGCATCCTCTTCTCCAAAATCGACATGAATCATCCCTTCCTGCTGCCAACCGGCTCAGTTTACACCATGGCTTCCTTCCCCGGCATGATTTAAGGCTAAAACTTCTCGCCAAACCCCAAGGTAAAGCGCGGAGTCATCCTGCCGAGCAGGGAGCTTACAATCGGCAGTCCATAATCCAGCCTGACCAGACCAAGCATAGGCACGTTCAGCCTCAAACCCACACCCACTGAGGCACCGACCATTGAGCGTTGATACAGACTGTTAATCAGATTGTTGCCGGAAACCTGACCGGCGTCCAGGAAAACCACCCCCTTGACGTTCTTCTGAATCGTATTGGACAGACGAGACCCGCCTGCGCCGGCGCCGGGCACAGGCAGCTTGAAGCGCATCTCCGCGGTTGCCATGAGCAAGGAGGTGCCGGTGCCGAGATCCGAGAAATAGCGGTAGCCCCGGAGCCCATTCCAGCCACCCAGCCGGTACTGAGCGAACTGGGGAATGCCGCCCAACGAGCTGCCTCCCTGTACATTGAAAGCCATGACACCAGCGTTGCCGACCGGGATGAAGCGGCTGGCGCTTGCTCCCAGCTTGGCAAAGCTCGCCCCGGTGAGCCCTGCCGAGGGACTGGCTGTGAGTTGAGCGTGAGTGCCGGAAGTCGGATCCATAAGGCGATCGCGCGTGTCGTACTGGAGCGAAGGACTGATTGTCATGTAGGTCCCGCCTTTGAGCTGCTCCGAGCGAATGCTCTGGGCGACCTGTCCTGCCGAGTATGCATTGCTGGCCAGGCCAGTTTCCAAAGCCCGATTTGTCAGATAGCTCATGGCGCTGCCGCTTTCAAAGACGCTGCCCACATCAAACAACGATGTCCTCTCGCCTGTAAGTCCCAGGCTGGCAAGCAGATTCTTTCCCAGGGGCCGCGTAAAGTTCACCCGTGCACCGATCGATCGCTGCTGGGCTAGATCGACCAGAAAGCTGTTGAAATCTCTGGCAAATCCGGTTACAGCCATGGAGTTCTTGGTACCGGCGACGTTGGGGTTGATCCAGGAGGCCTCCACCTGGTATGTGCGCCGATTACCTAGAAAGTCTGTGCCACCATTATTGATACCGTTGTTGATTGAGCCGAAGAGTCCGGAGCCAATCATCGAGCGCAAGGAGACGACATGCCCGCGCCCCATGAAATTGCTATCCGCAAACGACAGCGAGCCGAAAGGCCCGGCGATTGTATCTACCCCACCGCCGAAACCTATCGAGCCGGTCCGGCGCTCATCGACCTCTACCTTGAGCTCATAACTATCGGGATCATCGGCGGATGGTGCCAGGCTGCGGCGAATGTCGTTGAAATAACCGTTGGCGAAAAGCTTACGCAAATTGCTCGCCAGCTCGCGCTCGTTGTACACATCTCCAGCCTTCAGCTTGATTGCATGCCGGATTATGAAATCTTTCGTCTTTTTGTTGCCGACTATTTTGATGTCATCCAATCTGCCTTCATTGATGGTCAGATGAATGCTCCCATCCGGGTCATCCTGCACATCCACGACCCTGGCCAGCACGTAACCCTTTTCGTGATATGCCTTTTCAACACTATCAATGGCGCTGGAAAGCTTGAGCAGGTTTTGCGGTCTGCCAAGCTGATCCGAAAAAACTTTCGAGATCTCCTCAGTCGAGAGCACCTCATTGCCATCGAGAGCAAAGGAAGTTACAGGCGCCTTCTCCTGGACTCGTAT
>CAYPBX010000395.1:0-3405 GCA_964409075.1 uncultured Candidatus Obscuribacterales bacterium | reverse complement strand
AGACAGAAGAGCTGATAGCCAGAGGACGTGGCCAAGCTTGTTCTTTTCGATATTTATGCGACGCTAATCTACTCAGATGGAGTTGGGCGGCGAGCGCTTGGACGCGCATTAAGCGAGGTCTTCGGGGTCGCCAGCCAGATTCAAGGTGTAAAATTCTCAGGCCGCACCGACCCCCAAATCTGCCGCGAGATCCTCGCAAAGGCCGGCGTGCCGGCAGGCGAAATTGCGCTTGGCCTCCCGCAAGCCTTTGGCGTCTACACCCGTTATCTTCAAGAAGAGATCAATCTCGCAAGCAACTTCAGCCTGCATGAGGGGGTGTCCGGCCTGCTGTCGGCGCTGGCTGGGATGAGCTGTGTGTATCTGGGCCTTGTGACCGGCAACATCGAGGACGCCGCGCGCATCAAGCTTACGCATTTCAATCTGAACGACTACTTCGCCATAGGCGCTTTCGGCTCCGACTTTGAGGATAGGAGACGCCTGCCTGGACTGGCTCGTTACCGGGCCTGCCTACACTTTCGCCTCGACTTTGAGGCTGCCGATCTGGTCATCGTAGGCGACAGCGTCAATGATGTCGACTGCGCTCGGTGGGCAGGAGCACGCAGCCTGGCTGTGAATACCGGCGTCACATCACACAGGGAGCTTGAGGAGGCCTGCCCGGACTACCTGCTTGAGTCTCTGTCCGATACTCAGGCAGTCATAGAGGCGATAATCTCCTGATGCTCAAGCATAAACGCAACTGAAGGTCGGCGCCCGGTTCGACCAAGCAGTACGAACCTTATATAATTCTTGCACCGGATTGATATGAACTACCGATATTCTATATCGCATTGTTTTGACGGGTTCATGTTCAGGCAGCAACCGTTTACGCCATCGCCCACCTCAAGCGCGATCTTTGTCTACCGGTAGGCAGGAAGGTGAGCAAAACAATTGCCGTAAATGAGTTTGAGACAGGAGAGGTAAGTGGCAGCCAAAGGAAGTGGTGAAAGCAACAACAGCTCCTGCCGAGCGTATATAGGCCTGGGCTCAAATGAAGGTGACAGGGTTGGCTTCGTACAGCAGGCGATGCAGCTGTTTAAGGATGTGCCGGGCATTACTGTTGTTGAGTGCTCGAGCCTGTACGAGACCGAGCCTACAGATGGGCGTTACCGGGAATGGTTTGTCAATGCTGTTGCTGCAATCGAAACGTCGCTCTCAGCCGAGGATCTGCTCGATATCTGCAAAGATATACAGAATCGCCTGGAGGAGCTTCACGGCGCTCCCCATGCGCCTGAGGGAGGAGAACGCCGGCGCATAATCGATCTGGATATTCTTTTTTTTGGTGACCTGCTGATAGCAACAGAAGAGCTAACCCTGCCACACCCAGCGCTGGCCAGGCGCGCCTATGCGCTGGTGCCGCTTTTAGAGATTGCACCTGATATACGTCATCCTGGCAATGGCAAGACTATAGGCGAGCTGCATGAGGAGCTGCCGGAACCAGAGCTGGTTTTCCTCTACGGAACCAGATCAAGCGATGACAGCTTCTAAACAGGCAATGGGCAAAGCTTCCAAGATGCCTGTTATTAAGATCGGCGTCGACATCTGCTCAATTGTGCGCATCGCCTCTGCGTATGATCGCTTCGGAAGGCGTTTTCTCCGGCGTATCTTGACACAGGCAGAGATTGCCTACGTCGAGAGCCAGCCCCGACATCTGGTTGCCCGTCTCGCTGGACGCTTCGCCGTTAAAGAGGCGGCAGTAAAGGCCCTGGGAACCGGCTGGCGCGGTGTTGGCTGGCATGAGTTTGAGATTGTCAGGCGCCTGTCCGGGCAGCCACAACTGAGGCTCTCTGGACGGGCAGCCAAGCTAGCCGGAGATCACGCCCTCAATCATTGGGAGGTGAGCCTCAGCCATGATGGCGATTATGCTTCAGCCACAGTAATCGCCTACCAGACTCAGCAATCGCTCCCTCGGCTCCTGCGTCGCCTCGTGGGCTCTTTGCACGCTCGGCTACGAGCCCCTGGGCCGGGGGCCTCGCTGGCTAGGCGTGATAATGTTAGTGACGGTAATGGCCCCTGAGATACCGGTCATAAGCCTGACGACAGACTTCGGCCTTGAGGATGCCTATACAGGCATCCTCAAGGCTGTCATCCTTTCAATCTGCGCGAAAGCCCGGCTGGTCGACCTCACCCATAACATTCCTGCCTTTGATGTCGGCGCCGCAGCCTGGATATTGGCCAATGCCTACCCGCATTTCCCTGCCGGAACTGTACACCTGGCCGTGGTCGATCCACAGGTAGGCTCCCAGCAGAGAGGTCTGCTTATCGTGGCTGACAATCACCTGTTTGTCGGTCCTGACAACGGCATCTTCTCCCAGATTGTACGCCATAAACACCCAGTGAAAGTCTATGAGCTTGTCGAGAGCAGGTTCTGGCGGAAACCAGTATCGACCACCTTCCACGCTCGGGACATATACGGACCGGTCGCCGCTCAGCTAGCCTGCGGGCAGGAGCCGGAATCAGTCGGTCCGCCACTATCTGCCGACGAGATCATCTTGCTGCCGGAACCTGCTTTTATCCGAAAGGCAAGATCAATAGTGGCAGAGGTGGTTTATGAGGACAGCTTCGGCAACCTGGTAACCAACATTCCAGCCGATCTTGTTCCGCAGGACGCTTGTGTATCTCTTGAATCAGTCAGGATCGGGTGCGTATCGCGCTCCTATTTCTCAGCCGGGAGAAAGGGGCAACTGGTGGCAATATTTGGAAGCCACGGATTCCTTGAGATTGGCGCCTTCAAGGCCAGCGCCAGCAAGCTGGCCAAGGCAGGCAGAGGCTCATGCGTCAGCCTATCCTGGGACGGAGACGCACAGGCGGTAGAAGACTCGTAATGGAGGGCCGCTCTGCGCCAGGGAAGAAGATCAGCCGGCACTACCTGTGGTGCCTGGTCAGTCCAGAAGTTTTGCGGAGCCTGGGCTAAAGCATCGCCCCTCAGGCTTACGCGCTCTCGCTCCTGGTTTCTAGATTGTCCTTGTCCGTGCTCTCAACCGGCATGCCGGCCGTCTCACCCTGTTGCACCGGCCGGCCTATGGCCATGGCTACCATCAGGCACATGTCAACGAGCATCATCGTCTCTTCCGGCAGCTCCCCGATCTTGCTCACCAAGAGACTCTTCGGTATGGTGGCGATCACAGTGCAGTCGATAACGCTATCCAGACGAAGCCCGGCTGCCTTGCCCTCCGGGGTGTTCATGTCAATTACCACCTGGGTGGGCTCCCTGGTTGCCCGGCTGGTGTTGCTGGTGAGCGGAACCAGAAGGACATCGTCCAGCCTGGCATTGTTGTAATCGCAGGAGATAATCACAGCTGGTCGCCGCTTGCTCAAAGTCTGACCGTCGTCGGTGGTGTATGGAAACGACACCAACACCACGTCACC
>CAYPBX010000394.1:1829-3407 GCA_964409075.1 uncultured Candidatus Obscuribacterales bacterium | reverse complement strand
AAGAAGGGCTACCCCCAGCTCCGCCAGGACGGCTATGGCCTCCCGCTGGGTGATGATATGGAAGCCGTGCGGTCCCAGCGCAATTCCGGCAAGAATGTAGCCGGCAATTAAAGGCTGCCTGGTGCGCACGCAGATAAATCCGGCAATTAGCGCTGCCAGCCAGACAAGCGCCAGATCTTTGACAAGTGCCAGCCCTTCCATTTGGAGATATTTTAAATTAATCGCTCCACTCGCTCCTACGTCGCTCGTTCCGCTCCTCACACGCTCGGCTGCGGATTCCTGGGCCGGAACCCTCCGCCTCGCTGCCTGGGCGTAAAATTCAAGAGTCGTTCTCGTTCCTCCCTTCGCTTGCTCCTCCGCTCCACTCCTGGGCGTTGCGTTAGGGGTTGCTCGGGCGCCTGGAGGCAAGGATCCTGGTAACTTTAAGAAGGAAGCGGGCTCCTTAATGGGGACATTGTGCGGGGAGGTTGGCAGATGTCAGGAATAGCCAGGTTCTCAGTTGGGGTTACCTTGCTTGTGTTTTCGGTTTTTCTGCCACTTGGCGGGATGGCTGCTCCATTTGGCGATGCGGGCAGCCTGACTGAAACCGGATCTTCCCGGGCCGAGGCAAGGCTGCCTGTCTGTCCGTTGCTTCCAGATCGCAAAGGGTTAAAGGCACCTTTTAGTGAAAGCAAGATTTACCAGTGGGACAGCAGTCCGCTTGGCCAGCGCAAGCCGCTCCTATTTGTGCACGGCGGCAACGGAGAGCACAAGAAAGAGCTGCGATGGGACCGGGTGCTGGAGAGATTTTCCAAGGAACCAGAGTTCAACAGGCTCTACAAAGTCTACTTTCTGCGCTATAACACCTTCTTATCCCTTCAGAAGACCGTGCCTGGCTCGGCAGCTGAGATTGTCAGACTCTATAAGGACACAGGTCGTCCGCTCACAGTGATGGCGCTCAGCCTTGGCGGCAATGTCATGCAGGAAGCCATGGTGGATCCAGCTGTCGACCAGGCGATTGAGCGTGTTGTCGCCATGGCAACACCGTTTCACGGCTCGCCCCTGTTCTCGGGAGACTGCTTTCTTTCAAGCATTTACAAGAATCGCTTTCATCCACTCTTAAAGGTGGTGGATAGCATCGATTACCGTGTCTACTTCAAGTTTCACTCGAGCTACCTGGAGGATTTGAAATGGGACAACTTCGACCGGTCGATGCCGGAGCGCAGCCGGTTTCGCTCGCATCTTCCCTTCGGCCCGGCAGGGGACCTGACTTTCCGGCGCGATAAGAACGAGAGGCTGCCTGCAATCAACCGGCTCATGGCAGCAGACAAAGCCAAGTTCATCACCTATGCCGGCTATCTCGTGAACCCCTATGTCACAGGCCTTCATGGGCTGGTAAAGAAAATGGACTATATGCTCCTGGCGCCGTACCGGTTCCTGACGCTGCGAGTGCCAGCGCAGCTGGGGCGAGAGAATGCGGCGCTGAAACTCATGGGTTATCAGTTGAGCCGCGTTGAGGGTGAATCAGCAAGCGCACCGGCCGGGCACCAGCAGCGCTACTATGTTCTCAACGACGGGCTGACTCCGGTGGCAAGCGCA
>CAYPBX010000394.1:0-1819 GCA_964409075.1 uncultured Candidatus Obscuribacterales bacterium | reverse complement strand
ATATCTCTCTGCCCGGGCAGCCAGGGAATACCCGCTCCTTCACGAGGATGATATCCTCGGGCTAAAAAATTTTCTTGATGTCGCCTTTGCTCGGGTTTTCAGAAACATCGATCATGTGACTTTTGTGGATGGAAGCCCGCCGCACCGGGGCTCTCATCTCATCGAGGACAGACTTCATCCGCAAGCTGGCAGGCGTCATATCTTCGACTGGATGCTTGAAGATCTTATCGCTGTCTCGGAAACCGCCTCTTCCAGCCTGGATGTCAGTCCCTCAAGGGATGGGCGGTGAGCCGGAGAGGCTGCTTCGATGGCGTCAGTCAGCTTCTCTGAGATGCGGTCAAAAACGCTCCTTATATTGCTTATGCTGAGTTTTACATAAGTGTAAGAACTTTTGCTTTGCCCGGCTGCTTGGTTTCTTCCCGGGTGGCCGGATGCGCCGCGTGACACCCCTATAATTTCAGGTGTAGCTCTTCTTTGCCTGGAGGGGCGATGTTGCCCTTGCCCGGAAACAGAATTCTCTGCCTGTTGTTGCTGGCGCCCTTTGTCCTTGCAGCTTGTGCACAGCCTGGCTGGCAACGACTGGTGTCCGAGGGCAAGCAGGCTCTAGGCAGTGATCGCTGGGAGCTCGCAAAAGAGAAGCTCAGCCAGGCGGTGGCTGAGGCAGCAAAATTTGGCGTATCCGGCGGTGAGTTGGCCAGCGCCCGGTTGGATCTTGCTTCTGCTTGTCTTGGACTCGGTGAGATTGGGCAGGCGGAGAAAGGCTTTCAGCAGGCTCTGCAAGAGGCTGAGTCGGCCTGGGGGAATGAAAGTATCAAACTGATTCCTTATATGAGGTCGCTCCAGGGGTCTTACCGGAGGACCGGCAAACTAGACAAGGCCGAGGCGCTGGCGCGCAGAATGCTGGCTCTGCAGGAGGCAGCGCTGGGGCCTGCCAGCCCGGAGTTAATTGAGACTCTTAACCTGGTGATAGCTGCTGCCTGCGCCGGAAACCGCTGTGCTGATGAGGAGGAGCTGGTCCGGCGCCAGCTGGAATTGAGGCTAAGGCATCGGGGGAGATACGATCCGTCTGTGGCAGTCAGCTATCAAATGCTGGCTGAGCTTGAGATGAAAAAGGGGCGGTACGAGCGGGCTGAGGATTCCTACCGGCAGGTTCTCGAGATACGCCGCCGGACAGCACCTGAGCTTGTGCCGGCTATCGAAAAGCTCTTGGCTGAGGTGGCGGAGAAGAGGCATTCTGGGCGGCCCGGAGGGCGTTGAGCGCTACCTGTGAGCAGCGAAGTTATCGCTTGACTTTTCTGGAATTGATGCTAAACTTAAGTTTAGTTAAGCTTAAGTCAGGTTAATCTAAATATTTAATGAAGCTTAAGCCTTTCTCCTCGGGGCAGTGAGCGGCTTACAGGGGACTGTGCGTGTCTTACTAATGAGAATTAGGGGAGAGGTGTGTGTCAGGGCAGAAGACACGGAGGTAAGGCTATGAACGTCAGAAGCGCAGGCGGCGCCGTCATGGGACTGGTGGTTGTATCCACACTGGTTCTGATCTTAATTGGGGTTGCAATGTTTATCATCGCACGCCAGCTGGGCGGTGGCACAGAACTCCAGCATGCAACTGATTCAGGTAATTTAAATGTTGCCAAGCAGGCCCTCAAGCGTCCGGGCGTGGCGCTTGCTGCTGGAGGTGAGTCCAATCATTTTGCAGATCTCATTGATCCTGATACCGGCGAGGTCAATCTGACGACCTTCAACCGGCTGGTGGGTGAGGCTTTTCTGGTCAGCGCCAATGCGCAGGCTTCCCCTACGGCTAACTCCAGGCAGCACGCCC
>CAYPBX010000393.1:0-3426 GCA_964409075.1 uncultured Candidatus Obscuribacterales bacterium | reverse complement strand
GAGAATTATGGCGGCGGGCATGGCAGTTACCGCATAACGGCTCAATGACTCAAAAGCCACATAGACAAAATGAGAGGCAACAATTGCTGCCAGAACAACGCCAGCATAGAGACCCCTTGAGAGGCGCAGGCACCCAGAGCCGACCAACAAAACAGGCAGAGAAAGCACCGCCCCCAAGAGGATTAACCGGTGCAACAGCTCCTGCGCCGACAGCGGCAGTGCAAACGGACAGTACTGAAACTCATTCCAAACGCCAGACCAAAGACGTGCAATTTTCTTGAGCTGAAGGGCAACGAAAGCAACCGGTTGCCTGACTGCCTGCTCGAAAATCTGTCTTATGACAGCACTAATCTCACCTGCAAACCCCAAACGGTGGGGATAACAGCTCCAGCCGTCCGTCACCAGGAAGTTGCCCCGGTAAAGATTGTAGGCAGGCACGCGCTGTACCAGAAGCGAAGGCTGCCCTGTACTGGCTGCCGTAAATGCAAGCCAGGGCGAGACGGTAAGCAGAAAACCGCCAGCAAAGCTGATGAGATAAAGGATAAGCCGGCAACGATTGAGCCAGCCGAAAAAGGTTCGACGTACCACAGCAGAGCGCTGCGCAGGCAGGGGCTGACCTGAAGCGCTAAACACGATTCCCTTTACCGGGACCACATCAGAGTTCGTATGCAGCCCAAGCCCCGGATCTGCAAGACCATTGTCGGACTGTGACACAAAGGAAGATTGCCTTGCCTGGCCGGCAGACAGTACCAAACGGAGAACCAAGAGCGAGCCTGCGACAAATAGAGGTGGAACTAAAAACGCCGGTTTCGAGAGTAGCAAAAGGGCGGACAGACTGCCTAGAATGAGTGATGCAGCTGCTCTGCCTGCAGTCCCGACATGACGCAACCCCAACCAGAGAACAATTGCTGTCCAGAGAGAGAGCAGAAAGTAACAGAATGGCTCGCTGTAGCAGTGGTGCGTGTTAATTACAAAGCCAGGGTAGATGGCTGCCAGAAATCCAGCTAGAATAGCCACTTTTTTATTGAATCCCAGGCGGGCGCAGAAGTAGATGAGCACGCAAGCCATGGCATCAAGCACTGAATTGCACAGAGAAATGCCGATAGCATGCTGGACAAAAATTGGGTGAGCCGGATCTACTCCACACAACCACTCCACAATTGCCAAGTACGCCGGATAGACCGGGCCATCGATAAGCAGCCTGTCGGTGAGATTCATGGATGCCATAGACTGCATGAGCGATGTTGACGCTGGTGCTGGAGAAAGGAACAGGCCAGCAACATCACCTGCAGAACTGGCTGTCATAACAGCCTTCAACAACGCAGCGCCTGTGCTGAGGAAATTGTAAGCATCACCAAAATGACAGATTCTATTCTCAAGCCACAAGCAGTTGTATGCCGCTCGCACCAAGAAAGCGAAAAGAAAAATGAGGCAAGGAATAAAATAAGGAGCCCTGAAAAGGCGGCAGAAAAAAGCTTCCCATAAGGAATCTGCTGGCGGCGCTGACACCACCATCGCCCGCTCCAAAGCTGCCATCTTCTCCTTTACTGCCTTCACAGGATATACGAATACCTGCTACCCTATCCGCCAACCAGCCGGCACTGACATCCGGCTGAGCAAGATCTCGCCTTCAGGTCCCTCCGCCAAAAGCCGCAAGCAATTCCATTCCAGCCACACAGGCACCTTGTTGGCAAGAGGACTATTCTAGTGTCTTTTTCAGGCCAACCAGCCCATGTGAGCGGCATTTAAGCAGATCCGTCAAAGCGATTCCCGCACGCCTGTCTCATTCAGCCGGCCCAAACGATCGACCGGATCCTGATACACAGGCAGGCGCCGGCCGTAGCGGCTGTTGCTCCATCTCATCGAGACCGAGGTGTCCGCCTGCAAGCAGTGTCCGCGCTGGAAACACCGGTCACTATGGTCAGCGGTGCCAATCTTGCAGCAGCCGGAGCAGTTAGCTCGCAGTTTTGAGATTGTCGTCGGCAAGCAGGATCGGATCGCCTTCAACCGTCTCAAATGCAATTCCGCCGCGATTGAGAATTATATGAGCCGGGAACATGAAAGGAATCGGCACTAACAGGAAGCAAGAACATGGCTGCGCAAGACATCCTCACGGACCGCACGCGTCTTCTCCAGGCAACCGAGCAATTTGGTTTCACCTTACTCCAAAGACTGGCCGCCAGCTGTCCGGAAAACATCTTTATCAGCCCACTGAGCATCTCCATGGCGTTGTCAATGACAGCCAACGGCGCCCAGGGCCAGACGCTCGACGGCCTGCTGAAGGCTCTGAATCTTTCGGGAGCAGCACTTAAGCAGATAAATGCTACCTTTCAGGCTCTACTGGCAGCGCTCAATGATACCAGTCGTGGTGTTAGGCTCGAACTTGCCAACGCCATTTTCCTGTCGTTTAGGCTACCCGTAGCCAAATCATTCGTGCAAACCCTTGCCAGCTATTATCAGGCTGAAACCAAACAAACAAAGTTCGGCTTGCCGCAGGCGGTCGACGATATCAACAATTGGGTCTCCGAGAAGACCTCAGGCAAGATTAATCAGCTAGTAAGCAGCACCAGCGAAGACATGTTGTTGGCAATACTGAATGCAGTCTATTTCCGAGGAAGATGGTTGCAGGAGTTCAGCAGCCAATCTATAGAGGCTGACTTCCAATCAGCCAGCGGCAAGCCTGTCCCAATAGCATTCATGCAACTGAAGGCGACGCTCAGCCAGATCGAGACATCCGAATATCAGGCAGTAGCATTGCCCTATAAGAACAGCAGTTGTCGCGCTCTCATAATCATGCCCAATGAGCCTCCAGACAACCTCTGCCGTGATCTGACAATTGTCAAAGATGCGCGGCAGCGTCTGCAGGCACCCAGCGCATGGCAGAATGGACATCTCGAGCTGCCGCGCTTCCGTCTGGAATTTCGCACCGGACTGGCAGGGCACCTGCAAGAGATGGGCGCACAGCAAGCCTTCTCCAAAGATCTAGCTGACTTCAGCCTCATGAGTAGCGTTCGCCCCATCTGGATTGACGAAGTCATACACAAAACCTATCTTCTCGTGAACGAAAAGGGAACAGAAGCTGCCGCCGTCACAGCGTTTCTTCTGAGCGGAGGGATGATGAAGCCAGAGGTCTTATGGCATATGCGAGTCGACCGGCCGTTCCTCTTTGCCATCGAAGACAGCGAAACTGGTACCCTGCTCTTCCTGGGTTTGATTCGGGACCTGTCAGGATGTGCTGCACCGCCGGCGCCGCCAGACCTGCTGGAATAGACGGGCAATCGCTACCACTAGCAGCTGCACCACTCAAGGTACGACAGAACCTCCGTCACATCCAGCTGCACTCAGCGCCTCCACGCACCAGAGGCAGAGATCAGGAAAGTCGGAGCTGCCACCAACATCGAGAGAATACTTCCAGCAGCGCGGACA
>CAYPBX010000392.1:0-3434 GCA_964409075.1 uncultured Candidatus Obscuribacterales bacterium | reverse complement strand
GTTTACCCATCAGGCCAGCAAAGGTCACATCGACCACGCTGTCCATGGCGCTGGCAAGAACAGGGAGAGCCAGGGTGTGCCCGGCAATCTCGGCTGTGATTTCGCACAGCTCCAGATCGATGGTCAAGGGCCCGGGCACCAGCGCAACCTCGTCGAACCCGTAGGTTCTCCTGGTCGCCTTTCCTCTGCCGATAAATAGCTCTGGCATTGCAACAATCTCCAGCATCAGCAGACAACCGACCTAGAATCCCAACATGACGCCCATCTTAACACCGCAACAACCTCCATAACCACGGGCGCCGGTCATCTCCCAAGCGCGGGCGTCCTTTGAAAAACCCCGGCGTTAGCGCCGGGGTCTCCTCTGAATCCGTCCCTTATCTTCTGGCTCATGTAAGCTATTGTCGCATCTGCCAGACTAGCGCTCCAAAAGTATTGAAGGGCTGCCGCCCCGCTTCAATGCGGTTGAGCGCCCTTCTCATGAGCTTCGCTTCCCGGATCGGTACCGTAAAGCAACTTGCAGCACCGCGGGACTTTGGAGAAGCTAGGGACAGCCGGTTGCGCCAGCTGACTTCACCAGAATAGCCAGCGAAGCAGATAGATGTCAAGTGAACCCTTGAATGGCTTCTGGCAATGCGCTTGAAACCGCTGACCGTAATTGGACTCAATAGCGGCACGTCCATGGATGGAGTTGATGCCGGCATTTTCCGCATCTGTCCGCCTGTCGAGACGGGGAAGCCCACAAGCTGCCCTGTTCCTGCTCTTGCCATAGAGAGTATCTCGGCCCGGACAGCTCCTTATGAGCCGGATCTTGTCAAGTTTCTGAAGAGGCTAGCGGCAGGGGATCCTGTCCCGGTCGAGCTGATCGCCAGGTTGAACGCTGCGCTGGGCGAGGCCTTCTCGCAAGCAGCAATCCGCGTCATGCGGGCTGCCGGGGTTGGCCGCCAGGATGTCGACCTTGTAGGTTCTCATGGGCAGACTCTCTGGCATGCGCCGGCAGAAAGGCAGGTTGCTTCTTATCCAACGCGGGGGAGCCTGCAGCTGGGTGAGCCTGCCATTATCGCTGCCCGCACAGGTATCCCGGTGATTGCTGATTTCAGGGTGCAGGATATGGCGCTGGGCGGTCAGGGCGCGCCGCTTTCCGCCTTTGCTGATGCTGTGCTCTTCACTCAGGAAAGGCAGCCTGTTGGTGTGCTCAATCTGGGCGGCATTGCCAACCTCACAGTCATCGACAGGCACGGGCAGGCGGTCATGGCCTTCGACACCGGTCCAGGCAATATGGTGATCGACCGCGCCTGCGAGTGTTTGTTCGGGCTTCCCTTTGATGAAGGCGGCAGGCTGGCGGCAGCTGGATGTACCGACTCCGAGCTGCTTGCCCGGGCCGAGTCGCACCCGTTTTTTGCCCGTCGACCACCTAAAACAACAGGGCGCGAGGACTTCGGGGCTCAGTTCAGCGATGGACTGCTTGCCAGTGCAGCCGCCAGGGGCATCTCAACAGCCGACTGCCTGCATACATTCACCAGGCTGACCGCGGCTGCGGTCGCATCGGCCTACAGGCGGTTTGTCCATCCACAAATTCGCCTCGATCGCCTCGTCCTGGGCGGCGGTGGCGCTGAAAATCGCTTCCTGGTCAAGTTGCTCTATGAGTCATGGCCTCATCCCGTCACCATTCTCAAGCATGAGGATTTTGGCGTCTCCAGCCGCTTCAAGGAGTCCTTGCTCTTTGCTCTCCTTGCTTATACAACCTGGTTTCGCCTGCCTAACAACATTCCTGAATGCACAGGGGCCTCCGCGCGCGTCTGCCTGGGCAAGCTCGTAATGCCTTAGTTTGTCTCTACCTGTCGCCTGGTGCCCGCAATTTGCTCGGGTGCGATTATTTGAGGGTACAGAGATAGAGAAGATCAGGATAATGGCGGCAAGGCAATGAATGCTAAGCGGCACACCTGGTGCAACCGTGTGACAAGCTGCGCTGGCAGGATTTTCTTTCCCGGTATAGGCTGGCGTTTCTGTGTAGCCAAGGTGTGCCTGGCGGCTCTGGTTTTGATAGCGGTCTTTGCTGCCCCTGTCCTGGGCGCGCCGCCAGAGGCGGTCAGGCTCAACCATGAAGGTATCGAGGCCATGAAGGCAGGCAGGACTGCCGAGGCGATTGACAAATTTAAGGCAGCCATAGCCCTTGATCCTGCATTTGAGACCGGTAGAAAGAATCTGGCTCTCGCCTACACCCACTACGGCATCGAGCTGAAGAGCAAACCCGACAAGGCAATCGCCCAGTTTCACAAAGCTGTTTTTCTGGATCCTAGCCGCCGCGAAGCGAGCCATAACCTGAAGGCCATCATATCTATGATGGGAAAGGATCCCGATAGTTTCAGCGATAGAGTCTCCCTGGCTGAGCAAGCAGTCCGGGCAGGCGACAGGCAAGGTGCCATTATCGAGTTTGATGCCGCGCTGTCACTGGCGCAAGCAGGCGCCGCCGCGGAGCCGGCAGGCGCGGCTGCCGGTTACGCGAATGCCCTGCGCCTTTATGCTGTCGAGCTTACGGCTTCAGATCGTCTCCGCGAGGCTCAGGAGATCGGCAGGTATTTGAAAGAAACAGGCTCAGGCACGGCCTCCCTCCCGGCCTGGCTTAAGATCTCCCGCAAGCTTGAGCTTCTCAGGTTTCCCTCGCTATGGCATGCGTACATGTTTTCGGCTACGCTTGCCTTTGAAGCAGGCGATTACCGGCAGGCGGCTGATGATTTTAACCAGGCTCTGGTTCAGGCACGCCAGCCCGGCCAGGATGTGCTTCTGATCATCACGGCGCTCAACAACCTTGCCCTGGTGAACTGGCAGCAGGGCAGCTATCCAGATGCGCTCCCGCTGGCGCAGGAGGCGCTTGCCCTGTGCCACAGGCATCTGGGCGGGAATGACGCCGAGACTGCCACCAGCGCCAACATGCTGGCCATGGTGCTGGCCAAAGGCGATGATACTGCTGCTGCTGAGAAGCTCTACCGGCGGGCAATTGAGATAGCCAGGCGTGTGCGCGGGCAGACTCACCCGGCGCTGGCTACCTATCTCAACAATCTTGCCTCCTTGAAGTCTGCGCAAGGTGAGACCCAGCAAGCTGAGAGGCTCTTTAAGGAGGCGCTTGCCATCGACGAGCAAGCTCTGGGCAGGGAGCACCCCAAGGTCGCTGTCGCGTTGCACAATCTGGCGGTGCTCTACAGTCAGTCCAGGCGTTTTGCTGAGGCAGAGCCGTTATACAAGCGCTGCCTGGCTATTCGTCGCAGATATCTCAACGAGAATCACCCCGATCTGGAGGCCTTGCTGAGGAGCTACGCGCTCTTTCTCGGGCAAGCAGGCAGGGGCAGCGAGGCAGCTTCCCTGGAGGAGCAGGCAGAAGCCATGGCGCGCGCGCGCCAGGGCCAAGTCCAGTCCGGGAGATGACTGACAGCAGGTAG
>CAYPBX010000391.1:0-3435 GCA_964409075.1 uncultured Candidatus Obscuribacterales bacterium | reverse complement strand
CTACACGCGTAAGATCGTCGGCAGCGTCAGATGTGTATAAGAGACAGAGAGTGCACAGCGAATGCCTGACCGGCGATGTCTTTGCCAGCCTGCGCTGCGACTGCGGGCCGCAGCTGGAGGCTGCCATGGCGATTATTGCCAGCGAGGGCTGCGGGGTACTGGTCTACCTGCGCCAGGAAGGGCGAGGCATCGGGCTTATGAATAAGCTAAAGGCCTACGCTTTGCAGGATACTGGTCATGACACAGTGCAGGCTAACGAAGCGCTTGGCTTCAAGCCGGATCTGCGAGATTATGGTGTCGGTGCTCAGATACTGACGGATCTTGGGCTTACTTCAGTTCGGATAATTACCAACAATCCAAGAAAGATTGTCGGTCTGGAAGGCTATGGACTCAAAGTTACCGATCGCGTTAAGATGCCGCCGGCGTGTAATAGCCATAATTTGAGATATCTCCTGACAAAAAAAGAGAAGCTTGGGCACTGGCTAGACTTCTCGAGAACCGCACAGGATCCCGAGGAGGACCTCCAAAGGCATAGCCAGTCTCAGAGGAGCGGGACCCTGAACGCAGTACCCACGCAGGCAAGCGCAGCGGTAGGTTACCCCAGCTCTCAGAGGGCGACGAAAACGACTGGCTAGGGACGAAGCTGACGTAGCGGATATAGCGAGGTGAACGCACATGCCCAGGGAAATATCGGTAGATCTAATCGCCACAGGACTTTCCTTTGCTGTTGTTGTCAGCCGCTTCAACGACTTTATCACTGAGCGATTGCTCTCTGCCTGCGTTGATGCGCTTAAGCGCCATGGTGTTGCCGATGGTGATATAGATGTTGTCTGGTGCCCGGGGGCCTTTGAGATCCCGCTTCTGGCTCGCAAAGCAGCTGAGACAGGGCGTTACCAGGCGGTGATCTGCCTGGGAGCAGTGATCAGAGGGGCCACTCCCCATTTTGATTATGTAGCAGCCGGTTGCGCAAGAGGAATTCAATCTGCTTCTGCCGATACGGGAGTGCCTGTGATTTTCGGTGTTCTTACCACCGACACGATTGAGCAGGCTGTCGAGAGAGCTGGCACCAAGGCCGGTAACAAGGGCGCCGATGCTGCTGTTGCGGCAATCGAGATGGCGAATCTAGTTAAGGAGCTTGCCGTACGCGACAGCAACGGGGCTTCTTTCACCAGACAGAGGCAGGCGGTCGGTTCTCCGGGGCGCAGGGTATAGGGCCCAGGCTGATCTAGTCAAATCTCAGCCGGAGGGACGCCTTCTACCCGGCTTGGCTACTGGTGGTAATGGCGACCGCGCGCTCTCTTCATCGACCTCACCCTGGCTGTCCGGCCTATACTGATTCTCTTTGAAGAAGCGATTGAGCACGCGCTCTACTCTCATCAGGTCCAGGATTGGCCCCTCCATGCGGACGGATTTGAACAGCATGGCTCTGTCAAGAGACAACCGGTTGCGCACAAGATCGAGCATGGCCTCAGGCGACAGATAGATTCGCACGCGGGCAATCTCGCCTGCCACCCCTTGCGGATCGCGCCTGTCTACTCTTGCCCTGCCATTATCGTTTCGAAAAGCAAAGGCAACTGGCTTTTCCCCCTCGATAACGAAACCGACTGTAGTGTCGTCTTTGGTGGCGACCTGCAGAAGGTCGCCTTGCAGACGGGAGGGCAGGAAGCGCTCAAAATAATCATGCGCCAGCTCGTCGGAGAAGGACAGTTCTTTGACCTTTAGCCTGCGCTTCTCGGGCCTTCCCCACTGCATTTTGCGTCCGTAGGCAACGAGTCTCCCGAAATACTCCCGGTCCATTCTTTTGGCGACAAAGTGGTGCCTGCCTACCACCTCAAAGAGATTGCGTGTGCGGATCATAATTTCGTCCCTGAGCATCTTTCTTAACACTGCCGGCAGGCTGAGCGAATCTTCCTTTGTCACTGCCGTCGAGTTGTAGCCAAGGGCCGCGGCGAGGTGCTCTACCCATTCGCGGTTGAGCGTGGCTTCCGGAGAGACCAGGTTGAGGATGCGCGGACGCGCCTCGTCATCCAGGAGACGCCAGAAGAGATTGACTGCAGTATCGACAGGGAGAAACGGCACTGTCGAGTCCGGATTGTAGGCGAGCGCAAGAGTGAGGGCGGGGCTCTCCTGCCGCCGCAATCTGTCTGCCTCTGCCGGAAGGTTCATTATGCCGGAGAAACTAACACAGCTCCCGTCCTGACTGGATGCGGTGAGCTGCGGCAGGCGGACAAGATTCCATGGCAATTTGAGATGCCCCAGCTGCTTCAAGAGCCTGAGCTCGTACTGCTGGCACACCCCTTCCCAGTGCGACTGAGGTTTTCTGCGCTCGCACTCGAGCTCTTCGGGAATGACGTTGTCCGGCTGCACGGCACCCCAGATGGAGGAGACAATGAAGAGGCGCGAGTCGGCGATGATGCCTGCCAGCTGGCGCAGATCATCGGCTGTCCACGGTGCTCTTGGCACGCGCGGCTCGTCAAAGTTAGGTGGCAGGCCGCAAAAGATAACGGCATCATATTTAGTGTTACGCGCGGCATCGCCTCTGGTAATCAGCCGGATCCTGTCCTGAAAAGTCTTCAGTGCCTCCCTGCCTCCGAAGGCTTGCTCCAGGCCAGCCTGGGCTGAAGATGGCAGCTCCAAGGGTGACATTGTGAAGAGATCGAGGGCTGATTTGACGGCAATATGGACCTGCCAGTCCCTGTGGGCAAGCAGCTTTACCAGTGATCCTGAAAAGCTTGAGATTGGTCCTGAAAGGTAGGCTAGCTTCTGGGTCATCAGCTCTTGTCCGGCTGGCTTGAGCCGCCCGCTTGAGATCCAGGCTCAATCGGGTCGACAATCCAAGAAGATAGCACACGGTCAGCGCTGCCGGGTGGCCGGCTCTACTCTTGGTTGTCCGATCGGTCACGGTCAGGCTTATCTTTTGGGAATGAGCCGGCTGAAGTCCATAGGCGCTTCCACAATGCTGGTTCCGGCAAGCTCGTCGCCGAACCTCAGCCCGTCAGCCCGTGTGTAGGCCCGGTAGCCTTCCATCGGCAGAACCACGGCGATGTAGATCATGCCGACAGTGTTGATGATGCTGATGACTGCCTGCGATAACCAGGGCACGGGTACGAACTTGAGGATAATGCCAATTCCATAAAGCACGATAAACGGCAACATGAAAACAATGTTGCGCTTGACCGATTGAATCAAGGTGGGGCGATTGCCGCTGCCTGCATCCACGACCCTGAGCCCCATGAGATTTTTGCCGATGCCGCCGCCCCCGTAAAGAAAGTCTCGACCCAGGAAGTAAAGAACTATCGTGACTTGCAGGGGAAAGAACTGGCTGATAAAGGGAAGCAGGGAGACAATCAGCCCGAGGACATATGCTGCAAACACATCCAGGACCAGCGCCACCAGGCGTTTGCCGAATAAGCTCTGGCTCTCCGGCTCCAGCGG
>CAYPBX010000390.1:0-3444 GCA_964409075.1 uncultured Candidatus Obscuribacterales bacterium | reverse complement strand
TATTACCGCCAGCGCAGCGAAGGGCTTGCGCTCACAAACACCTCTTTGTTTCCGCTACGCCCACACTACACAGCTGAGATACCGGAATGATCGCCTGCGTGCTGAGCGTCCTTAGACGGAGCGTCCTGGTTTTAGCTTGTGTAACCGCGCTGCCAATTGCCAAATCAAAGCAGGTAGAAGGCGATATTTCTGGCTTGTCTAAGTACTTACCGGTAGCCGGGCTTGCAATTGGAGTCTTGCTGTCAGCTGCTGCTTATCTGCTTGCTCTTCTGAAGTGCCCATCTCTTCTTTCGGGCGTTCTTATGACGATCCTCTGGTTAGCAGCCACCGGCGGCATGCACTTCGAGGGGCTGATGGATACTTTCGATGGAATCTGCTCGCTCACGAGCCGGGAGAGAATGCTTCAAATCATGTCCGACAGCCGCGTGGGCAACTTCGGTGCGATGGCAGGCTTCGCAACCTTCGCTGCCAAAGCAGCAGCTCTTTCGAGCCTGCCGTCGCCTGTCATCATTGAGGCAGTTCTATTCATCACGATGTGGGGAAGATGGTGCCAGACATACGCTATCGGCAAGTTTCCTTATCTGCGCGCAGCGGGACTGGGAAAAGTCTGGCACGAAACGACGCGCTTCCCAAGAGATATTCTTCTATCTGCAATTTTGCCATTGACACTAACTGTGGTTGCTGGCCTATATGGGCTACTGTTCCCTGTACTGTCAGCTATTTTGACCGTTACAGGAGGGATTGTCACTGCACACTGGCTCAACCGGATCTTAGAGGGGCATACAGGCGACACTTATGGTGCTACCCTCGAGATAGCAGAAACAGCTGCTCTCGTCGTCACAGCTATACTGATGAACCGTCTTTAGCTATCGCGCTTAAAAGCTGGACATCGAACACCTTAGGTACCTAATTCGCCCTGCGAGACAGAGCGAACTAGGCTAGAAGGTAGTACGCTGGCACATCAGATACTCTAGGAACCACCTTATCTGTTGCGTCTGAAAAAGTCGGCAGCCACCCTTCCGGCTTCACGTGCCATTTGCGCAGCTCGACGGGATTCGTCGGAGAAGAAGTACTGGCGCAGACAATAGGAACCAGGGTAAGTAGCGCGAAATGCATCCTCGAAAGCACAGCGAAGTCCGCCGTGTGCCAGCCAGGTGCGAGCTGTAAAGTTAGCTGATCGGTTTCCATTGCCATTTATTACACGTACTGACTCTAAGAACCAGTCGGAATGGCGTCCAGTATCGTCATGGCGAATCATGATTCTATAGGGCGTGCCCACATCAGGCAGATTTACGACAAATCGATCTAATCTTCCCCGTTCAAAGTTGTCGTTCTGGTCATCAATCTGAAACTCGGCAGTGGTTCCCTCTGTCCCGTAGATGCGCATGCAGACGTTAGCATCTGTACCAGCATACTCGACATTGCCTGTCCGAACCTCAATAGTGTAAGGAACAGCAAAGGCAGGGGCCGCACTCACTACAAGCAAAGCTGCTGCCAATAACCCCTTCAGACCATTTCTCCCCAAAAACCGCATGGTTGTTTCCTCCCTCTAGCAAAACATCATCCGATAGAACAACGCTGTCTGCCCGGATTTTAGGCAGCCCTGCCTCAGCTTTTAAGCTTAAGTTGGGACTGGACTACAATTTGGCAACAGTAATTGTCAGTTTAGATTTACGCTCGACGTAGAGCTCACCCAGGCAACCCCGAAAACCTGTTCCGGGCGCCCAGTAGTACTGTCCAGTCTGAGTGGTCCTGGTGTCCTGTATCGCGACCTTCCCGAAAGGAAGAACTCGCGCACAATCGTTATTGCCAATCCTAATTAACTTTTCGGCAGCAATCTTGTTAGCGACTCCGTCTAGCCTTACTTCTCGGCTGAGCCAGTCGGCATCGAGGACGGCTCTCTCTTCTGGCGCAATCTCTAAACTCTGACCGTCCGGCGAGTAGATAACGTAAGCCTGCGTCGCCAACCCTGGGATTACTGGTTGTGACCGCAAAAGATCATTCAGGTTCTGTAGAGTGTAGTCGGGAATTATCTCACGGGCTCTCTGCAGCAAGATGTTTTTCACATTTAAATGCTCATCTTCGTCAGCTTGTGAGAAGAATAATGCCTGGTACAGAGACATTGCATACTCCTGTCCGGTATTGAAAATGATATCTACCTCGCCAGGCTCACCATTACCCCCCTCAATTGCAATCCGTTTTACCAGAGGATCCAATCTGTACTGATAATATCGCTCATCATCTTCCAGGGGAGAGAGCTCATTGAGAATCACGTCCCTCTCGTTAGCCAGTAGTCTGAGGCGAATGAAGCCGCTGATGTTCTTAAGCTCAAAGATACGCTGGGGGTTTAGTTGAACAAAGGCAGAGGCTGTCTGCGCAGCTTCATCTGCTCCTTTAACCACTCCTTCTACCGAAAGCGCATTGGGCACCGGCTTTTCAAAACCTGCCAGAGGGCGAGCAACAGGGATGTTAGACTTAAATTCGTTGCCTGCAACAAGATGTGTTCTCTCAGCCAGCGGAAAGGGGACGAAGAGGAGCGACCGATCGCCGACGAGCTTGATAGGCTTGTAGCCAGGAATGAACTTTCTACCTTGTCTAATTACAGGGCTGAGCAGCCTTTCTGGAAAGGCGGCAGGCAGCTGCTCCGACTCGAAGGTTAGATTGCTTTCTTCCCCTCTGTCCAATAAGGATGTTTTCCATCCGTCTCCCTGCTTTGCTGCGACAGAAGCGTTGGACCCGAGCATCCTTACCGAATTTTCGCCGGCAATGGCGTTGAAGGAAGGATAATGGTTGCGGGCATTGCTCAGCTTCTCGCTTAGCTTGTTGCTTATTGCCTCTGCTGCCTTCATCAGTTGATCTGCGTGGCGCTCAGCATCGTCAGAAGCATCTCCAGCCTCCCTCATCGCCCTAGCGTTTATGGCAGCTAGAAGAGCCTTGCCCCAGACAAGATTAATGTTGGCAAGCCCAATCTGTCCTTCGCTGTCCAGCACATCCTCGAACTGCCTGTTAATCTCGTTGTCGGCAACAGCCACCTTGCAGTCGATAAAGGCCTGGCGCCCAACGTTCAGGGCGGCAGCATCTACTAAATGTCGCACCTCGTTGGCTCCGCCGACCACGAGCGACAGCTGGTAAAAGGCCCCAATCAAAAACACAAGCAAGAGCGCGAGCGCCGCTGCAACAATTAATACGCCTCCGCCTTCTGCTCTTCCCTTCTGCATCAACATGCACCCTTGCTCAATATTATGAACTACCCGGTGGCCAGGCTGGCTATGCATGAGCGTCCCTGTAGCACTACTGGATTTAAGGCAAACTTAGGAAACAGGCACAATTCCCCAAATTCGCAGTTCTGCAAATTCAAACCCCGCCCTTAAGCGCGGGGTTTGACGTGTTAGCCCAACTTCCGCAGCTGACAACTAAATTTTGACGATTTTTGCTGAAGTTGTG
>CAYPBX010000389.1:0-3459 GCA_964409075.1 uncultured Candidatus Obscuribacterales bacterium | reverse complement strand
TCACTCTGCTGTTCTCCATGGTGGGACCTTTCCGGGAGCACGAGATGCACTGGCTTACAATCTGCCCGGGCTCGCTAGCGACGGCCTGTGAGATGCGCTGCCAGGGTCAGCCTGACTTCCGCCTGGTCCGGACTTTTATCTTGACGGCGCTGCGGACTGGAGCTTGTTTACCTTCTTTCCCATCTGAGAATAACACCAGATGGGCGGGCCAGCCTTTCCAGAGGTGTAACCGCAGGTCTAAAAGCTGCCTGCGATCGAATTTGATGCCCTCCTGCTCCAGGAGACGACGCTGGAGCCCGGCGGGAATATCCGGATTCTTATGTGTGGAGAGTCCGCCGGCCGCGTTGATGACCCTGTGCCAGGGGATCCTGTCTTTCTGGGCAGGGCTGATTCGACCCTCGGCCCGGGAAGATGCCAGCCTCCTGAGTGCCCAGCCTACGCCGCGCGCGCTCAAGATCCCACCGAGCATCTGCGCCACCATGCCATAGGTGAGTACTTTCCCGCGCGGGATCTGTCGGACCAGCTCATAGACCATCTCATAGGCGCAGGGCATGGAAGGTGGGATTATCTGTCAACTGACGCCGTGCCTTCGGCCCCCGGTAGAAGCGGTGGCTGGCTACGGGGCGGGGCGGGCGGCAGCGGTTCCGTCTGGATGGCATGCCCTTCCAGAAATGTCTCGGCTGGCTGGTATTTGGCTGTAATAATCTCCTGGGCAAGTTGGAAGCAACGTGATCCCGGCTTGATCTGCTGCAGCTGCTTGAGAGCGGAAGCAACGTCCTGCGCCTCCAGCTTGCTCATGGCGTCCATATAGAGAGCCTGGCTCAGGAGCTCTTCGGTATCAGGACCAGGCAGCAGGACAAAGGCTGGCAAGGGCGCGCCGCTCAAGATGGCAATGGCTGCCTGATATTTGCCCTGCGTGATGCTTTGCTGTGCTTGATGCATGAGGTACATCTTGAACATGCCGACAGTAAAGCCCCCGACGGCCAGCAAAAGGCCAAGCGATAGCGCCAGGTCTATGAGCATCGGATGTTTGTAACGGCGCTCGGAGAGCGACTCAGGCTCCTCGAGGACCTCATCCAGTATCCGGGAGACGTAATGTTGGTCTAGTGCCGTCGAGCGCTTCTCCGGGGCTTCGCCAACCGGCGGCGTCCCGGCCGAGGCCTGGTGACTCAGCGGCAGCCTGTCGTCGCTTTTGCTTCCCGTCTCTTCTTTGCGCTCGCTTGCTCCGGGCTCCGCCTGGCTGCGGTCCAACTCAGAAGCCATATACGGATTCCTCATAAGTTCGCCCAGTAGGTGCTGCTGGCACTATTACCCTATCATGGTTTATGTGCCCGGGATTGCTGACGTGTAGCGATCGAAACATTCCAGTGGAGTTGCTTGGCGCAATTCCCGTCGTGTTACGCTGCACCTGCTTGAGCGGCTCGGTGTAAGCGAGTGATACCAGCGATCGGCATGAGCCTGCCGAAGCCGATCTTGTCTATGCTTTATTGGGGCGTCTTGAGATCATTGAAGGCGGCTGAGAAGATCGCGGAGGTGCTTGCGCCTGAAACGGTTGAACTGCCAGGCGATCTTGCCTTTGATGAGACCTCTCACCTCATCTTTGTGTCCCAGTGTTGCTGCCTGCGCCAGCGCCGAAGAGGCTGCCTGCCTCAGCGAGGCTGCCTGGGAGTCCAGGTGCCTGGCTACCTCTGGCAGCAGGCCTGGAAAATCGAGAGCCGCTGCTCCGGCGACGGCTTGCAGGCAGGCCTCGACCGAGCTGTCCCTGAGCGCTCTGGCGAGCGTCCTTTCGATCTCCGCCCTGTCTGGCTCTGTAGACAGGGACTGCTGCCGCCGGCCGACAGCAACATCAATCATCGATTCCAGGGCCTGTTGCCCTCTCTCGGGAGCGAGGTCGGCACTGGCTTCGATGAGAAAGGCAAGCGCCTCGGAGGAGGCTGCTCGCTTCAAGGCCTTCAGAATGGCCAGATAAGAGCGTGCAGCCTCCTCCTGCCTGCCGGTCTGCTCGTCAGCCTGCCAGGCCGGAGGCGTCATGCCGTCGACCAGTCGCTTGGCCAGCTCGATGAGCCTTGCCTCCGGCAGCGGTCTGGCAGTTTGTCCGACGGCGTGGATGACCTCCTCCAGGAGAGGGGATTCTAAGTGCAGAAGCTTCTCCAGGCTTGCCGTCGCTTTCTCTATGCTCAGCTGGACGCAAAGCCTCAAGGCGTGCCTGAGTTCGCCTGTGTCTATTTCGCCAGGCATGCTGGTTGGTTGAGAGAAGCGTTCAAGCACAGCTACGACCGCCTCAATTGTGGATACTGACGGCTGGGCGGCAAGAAAATCTTTTGCCTGGGCTTTGAGCTCGGCTGGACTGCCCGTCTCATCAATGTGCATGCCGGCTGACCCCGAGTCGGGAAGCATATCAGCGTTTTCGACCAGCCAGCCGGCCATGAGCAGGCTCGCGCGCAGAAGCCGTGGGCTGTTGCTGCCCTGCACGTGCTTTTTGAGAAGCGGCCAGGTTTTGTATATGCCGGTTTCCAGGACGATGTCGGCCCGGAAAGTCTGGCTGGCCGCTTCCAGGACGCCGGCAATCAGCTCGAGGCCTGCCTGTCTGGTCCGCTGGTCGTTGGCATTCAATAGCTGGACAGCCGGTTTCAGGCGTGCGGCAGCAACAGCTGTGTAATCCGAGAGTTGATGGCAGGAGAGAATTGCGCCTACCAGAGCAGCTTCTACCTTATCCAGAGGCCAGAGAGCGAGCGCCCGGGCTGCGTCGACGCGAAACCATGGCTCGTCGCTGTTCAAGTGCTCTGCGACCGTCTCCAGGGCAAAGCGGCTGCCCTCGCGCCCCAGAGCGTAGATCACGTGACAGAAGGCAGGCTTCAGGGGGTCGCTGCGGCACTCGTCCAGGCTGCGGGCAAGGGCCTCTCCGCATCCGCCGCCTGGCAGGCAAGCGAGCACGAGCGCTGCGTTTGCGCGCACGCGCCAGTCTGAGCTTGCCAAAAGCCGCTGGCCGGCCGCCGATTGAGCTTGCCCTGGTTCGGATATGCCTGAGATGAGCCGCCTGAGCCCAGCTGCGCTGTAATCTACAGCCAGATCCAGGCAGATGGTCTCGAGCCGCTCCGACCAGGACAGAGGCGCCAGCTTGAAAGCAATCTCCAGCTGAGCGCTGTCGCCTGCCTGAAGGGCCTGGCGGATGTCGGCGCGCACGTCCTCGAGCTGCCGCTCGTCGTCCGGCCGGCTGCCAGCCAGCCCGTGGTAGAGAAGGAAGTGCTCCAGAACGTACTCTTCTGTCTGGGCAGAAACCTTGCTCTCCTTGAAAGCAAGCGAGATGCTACGCAATACCCTGAGGACACGGCTCAACAATTTTCAATTCTCCGCGGCAGAAGCAGCTCTAAATCAGGACATTCGACTATAAGCGTTTTCAGTCTAAGGATCTCTTCTCTTGACACGATTGGCGGATTGGTTTGACATAACTTTCTGTGC
>CAYPBX010000388.1:0-3468 GCA_964409075.1 uncultured Candidatus Obscuribacterales bacterium | reverse complement strand
GTAGGGCTGGGGCTGGTGAGGCTCGAGCAGGGGAGTCTCTCGGAGGCGGATGAAAACTTCAAAAAGGCGATTGAACTTCACTCAGGCAACTCTACGGCACATTACGGTCTGGGAAGGACCTCCACCGAGAAGGGGCAGCTGGATGATGCCATTAAAGAATTAAATACTGCCTTATACCTGTTTCCCAATAGCGCGCCGACGCGACTTGCGCTGGGTAAGGCTTATCAGGCACAGGGAAACACAGTGGCTGCGGTGAAGGAGTATCAAGAGTCTATTCGTATAAAGCCGGAGAACCCGGAGGCATATCTTTCTATTGCTGACATCAGGGAGGAGCGCGGCGATCTCGAGCACTCGATTGCCGAGCTGAAATCCGGGGTTGAGCTCATGCCTAAAAATCCTGATCTGCACCTGAGAATAGCCGAGCAGTCGCTGCGGCTCGAGAAGCTGGATGATGCCATAAAGGAGTTCCGCAAGACTCTTGATCTGGTACCGGATCATGTCGGGGCGTTTAAAGGGTTGACGCGCGGCTATTATCTTAAGGCTCAGAAGAACGCAGCTGGAGCCTTTCTGGTCTCCAATGAATACGAAGAGGCAGATGCCATGATTGAGAAGGCCATTCAAATGAGGCCTGATGACTTGGAGCTTCGCCTGGCTCAAGCCAAACTGCGGGCGCTGTCCGGCAAGCCGGTCGATCTCAACGCCATTGGTGCTCCCAGGACGGATGGCGAGCGTATCTCTTACGCCGAGGCTCTTCTGGCTCAGAACCGCTTCAAGGAAGCTGACGGGCAGATGAAGCAGGTGATCGGCAATGCTTCCGATAGTAAGCAGGCGTTCGCCGTGGCAGATCTGGCGCTGATGATCAAGGATCTCGACAATGCCGAGGATGCTTATAAGAAGGCTGCGACTTTCCCGGGTGGGGAGAAGAGGGCCAAGCGAGGGCAGGCGCTTGTCCAGAAGGCAAGAGAAGGAGCCCGGCAGAATTTAACTCTGGCGGACGATCTTGCCAGGAGGCGGCAGCTGGCATCGGCGGTCGACAAATACCGAGAGGCAATTTTCGGCAACCCCAAGGTGTCGTATGCCAGGCTGGGGTTGGCCAAGACATTGGAGAGGGTGCGACCGCAGACAGCAGGGGACCTGCGAGAGTCCGTTGCGCAATACAAGGCTCATATGGCCCTCGAGCCGGAGATGCCGGAGAAGATCCAGAGGAGGCTCAATCAGCGCATTGAAAGGTTGGAGCTAAAGGCCTACAAGCTCGAGCAGAAGGATAAGCCGCAGCGCGCCCGGCGTACTTATACCTATTGAGCTTGGTCAGTGAAGCAATGGCAAATCTGTCAGACAACTTGTCAAGCCGCCTGTTAAAATACCGGCGTGAATGACTGGGCAGGCAGAAAGGTTACTGTGCTTGGACTGGGCAAGAGCGGCTATTCGGCTGCACTCTACCTGGCTAAGCGCGGTGCGCGCGTATTTGCCTCCGAGCTCTCTGCCCGGGAAGGTGGGCGGGCTAAGCTGGCTGAGGATCTTGAGTCTGCCGGCATCCGGCTCGAGTTCGGCAGGCACACTGATGAGGCTCTTACCTGGGGTGACTCAGTAATCGTTAGCCCAGGGATTCCACCATTTGCTGAGGCCGTGAGGAAGGCGAGGCAGTCCGGCAGCGAGATCATCTGTGATATCGAGCTGGCCTTCCGGCAAACAGATGTTCCTATCATTGCTGTCACCGGCACCAACGGCAAATCAACCACCTGCAGTCTGGTCAGCCATATGCTTGCATCTGCTGGTAAGAAGGCGCCTGCCTGCGGCAATTTTGGTGAGCCGGTTTTAGCCGAGTTGGAGAAGGCCCCGGATTATCTGGTTGTCGAGGTGAGCTCCTTCCAGCTGGAATATTGTTCCAGATTGTCTCCTTTTGTCGCTGTCTGGCTAAATCTCACCCCCGATCATCTCGACTGGCACGGCAGCCTGGATGCGTACATCGAAGCCAAGCGCAGGCTCTTTGCGCAGCAAAGGGCTAACAGCTATGCTGTGCTCAACCTGGATGATAGCGTGGTATCGGCAACGCAGACGCAAGCAGAGATATTCCCCTTCTCTGTCAAGCAGTCGCTTGCGCACGTGGTTCAGGGCGCATTCATTCGCGATGGATTCCTCTGCTATCGTTACCTGGGAGAAAGCCACCTTGTCTTATCTCCGCAGGAGCTCAAGATACGGGGCGAGCACAACATGGAGAATGCGCTGGCGGCAATATCAGTGTGCGCACCTATCGGGCTCACTGCTGACGATATGGCAGGAGCGCTGAGAACTTTCAAGCCGCTTGAGCACCGGCTCGAGCATGTCGGCTGTATCGACGGCATCGATTATTACAACGACTCTAAAGCAACCAACACGACATCGGCAGTGAAAGCACTTGGGTCTTTTCCGCAAAGGAAGGTAGTCTTGATTGCTGGTGGCAGAGACAAGGGCACGCCCCTCATTGACTTTGTGGAAGCTGTGAAGCGGCATGCTGCCTTTGTTGTTCTAATAGGCGAGGCTGCTCCCAGGTTCGAGCAGGACTTGAGGGCAGCAGGCTTTGAGAGCATCGCCTGTGCTGATACTCTTGCCGAGGCCACGGAGATGGCCGGTCAGCTGAAGGCAGGGCCGGTGCTTCTCAGTCCTGCCTGCTCGAGCTTTGATATGTTCAGCAATTACGAGGAGCGGGGGCGTGTCTTCAAAGACATTGTCGGCGCCAAAGCCACAAGGCTTACGCCGTCTGGATAAAAAAAGAGATAGCGCCGCTGGCTCCAAAGCTGGGACGGCTCAGTTTAGAGGGCTGCCCAATCGAGCCATTATCACCGTAGTGCTTGCGCTTATCGGCTTCGGGCTCATGTACGTGTACAGCTCATCTGCACCAGAGGCGCTCCAGGCCTATCGGGATTCGACTGTCTATCTGCGCAAGCAAGGCATTGCCTGCGTCATCGGTCTGTTTGCGATGTTCTGGTTGAGCCGCTATGACTACCGGAGCCTCAGGGGTTGGACCTGGCCTTTTACCTTCGTTGCCATATTATTGCTGGCACTTACCCTCATCCCCGGCCTGGCCGAGACAAGCTACGGCTCCACGCGCTGGCTTGCTGTCGGCCCCTTTCGCTTTCAGCCTTCGGAGGTGGCTAAACCTGCCTGCATCATTCTCATGGCCACAGGGCTGTCGAGGCATTTCTGGTGGCACCGGCAGGTCTTTGCCAGGATAGTGATTACGCTTCTGGTCGCGGCAATGGTAGTCAAGCAGCCAGATCTCGGCACAGGGATGATGATTTTAGGTACTCTCTTTGCCATGCTCTACGTGAGTGGTACCAGCTCTCTCTTAATCTTCTCTGCGGTGGCTGGTGGTGCAGCTGTCGTTTGGCAGCACATTCAGCGTACACCCTATCAACTGGCTAGGATTCAAAGCTGGCTCGACCCGTACAGCGCGCCCCAGAAGGAAGGCTGGAACATTATTCAATCGCT
>CAYPBX010000387.1:0-3469 GCA_964409075.1 uncultured Candidatus Obscuribacterales bacterium | reverse complement strand
GATTAGAAGAAACAGGAAATTCTGGCAGGTTCATGCTTTCCAGAATTTGCGCTAGTGCTCTCATGTCGAGAGCTTCAGACAGTAGCACCTGGCCAGGATATTGCCGGCCCCCGTTGCTAGTGGACATGATGCAATGAACCTGACCTGCTTTGTCCGAGTCGACAATTTCGATAGATGAGGGGATGGGCTCCAGCTGCTCTGGATTATCGAGCGCCTGATCTGTAAGCAGCGCCAGGTCATATTCTAAGATTTGACGATATCCGCCCGGACCTTCGTGGCGAGAAGATTTTTTTGCTGGGACGACAGTGCCTTGTGCATTGATAAGTCTAACCAGATCCCTACTCTCCACTGAATCGTCTCTCACATCAGCGACGACGAGGAGATTGCTTCCTGACCAGGCACTGGCAAGAGTAGCGGACAGATCTTCTGGACCTTTCCACTGCCTTTCTCCGGTGATAACGCTAGATTTTTCAGTGAGCCTAACCTGATTCAAGTGTAGAGCATTAATGGTGGTGGCGTCTGGCAACACCCTGACCGACTTGGAGCAGAGGGCGTAGAACTGCTGGTCGATAGACTTTGATTTGTAACTTTCTTCCTCGTCGGGGGGAAAAGGGTCGGAGATTTCTATGTAGCTGGTAAGGACGTCAGCGCTGATTGTTGCGCCGCGGGCCTCGCTTGCTATATAGACCGTGTATGTGAGCTTTGTGGCCTCCAGTCCTGAAGATCCAAGTCGATGAGCTGTGTTGTAGACAGAGCGCCAGTTTGCGCCGAACATGAGGGAAATCAGCAGGTGGCCATCGGATATGCTGATGTTTTGCAATGCTTCGCCGACTCCTGCTCCACCGGCGTTGGATGGAGGAATCAAATCCCAATCCTCGACTATCTTCTTGAGCCTTCTGTTCTTTCCGCGAACAAGGACAACCAGGCAGCGCGGGAGGAACGGCTCTTTGACCTCGCCAAAGGGAATCTCATCTTCCCGGGCTATTATCACCACTTCGTCGGCTATTCCATCTCGGTTCAGATCGCCTTTGTCGCTGGTCAGCACCTTCCAGTTGCGAGGAACGAACTCTTCCGCCTGTTGCGCCGATTGGGGTATTCTTGGTCGATCGCTGGTATCAGCCAAGCCAGGCTCTGCCAAGAAGCAGAAGATGACCAGAAGGAGTAACCAACCAAAAGCGTCTCTTTCCATTGACCCGATCCGAGCCGTTGTGAGTTGTCCTTCCTTACTCATATTCTTCCGCAGTTTACAGCATATGTGCAAACAACCAAGCGGCAAATGCGCGAAGGCTTGGCCAGTTGCATTGCGCGCACAGATCGGAGCCTGTATCGGTTGCTCTGGGCGAAACGGAGACAGTTCTTACAGTCCCCAGACGGCCCAGGAAGCTGGAAATTGCTTTCCAGCCAGGCGCATGTACAAAATGCACTGGCCGTGGTGGAGCACCTCGTGGCTGTCCATGCGCAAGAGATGCTCGGCGATATCTACACTCTCTTCTTCCCAGTCTATGGTGGAGGAAGGATCGACCTCAGCCAGGAGATTGTTCATATTCTGATCCAGCTCGCGCAGATAATCCGCCAGTCCTTGCCCGTGCGGCCCGCCGGAGTATGATCCCATTTCAGCGGCAAAGACGATCTTTCCTGTATTGAGCGCATCCATGTAGCATTCTTGCACGCGCCCCACATGCCGGAACTGCTTCCAGAAGGGGCCTAGGGCGGGAGAGGGGCTGAAGAGAAGATCGTTGTCTGAAAGGGCTGAGATAAGGTCAAGCGTAAGCTGCCTGTTGAAAGACCAGGAGCTCTTGAATTTTGCTAGCAGGGTGCCGTTCATGCCTCAAGCCATTTCTAAAATGACTTGATACGAGTCCGCAAAAGCCGGTTTAGCTCTGCCTGTATCTCGCCTTCAACCAGTGAGGAGAGCTTGCGCGCTACAGCTTTGCTGTCGGTGTTCTTTTTGGCAATCTCGTGATGAGTTGGTTTCAGCAAGCGCATGTGCCAGGCGACCGGTAGCGATGAGATGAGGCTTATCGGGAAGGGTAGCCAGGGGAAGAAGGGTGTTACCGGATAAGCCGGCAGATTTAGGAGCCTGGCGAGCCGCTCGAAGTTTCCTAAAACCGGCACAGCTTCATCACAGCCCAGTGTGGTTAGTGGATAGACAGGTACTTTGCTCTCTACTGCTGGCAGCATTTTCGTCCAGTCTAATTCTCGCAGCCTGTGCCTTTCAGAGAAGGGCCTGGTCATGCCTGCCTGGATCTCCGGGCAGACGGCCACCAGCTGTCCTTTGTCAAAGAGTGCTTTGGCATTGGCGGATGACCAGGGAACAAAGCCAATATCGACCAGGAAGCGGTAGACGCGCTCATCATCGATCCAGTCGATGTCGGCCAGCACATTAAGCTTGCGCGGCTGCTTTTTGTTAGCCATAAGCGCGTACATGAGCATGAGCGGCGGCCAGGCAAGCCCACCGCCTGCGTTGCAGGCTATGAGCGCAGGACCTGCCTCCGGCAGGAAGTCGAGTCCTTTCAAATCTACGCGCCACCAGCTGTGAAAAAGGAAGGACAATAAGGGCTCAATCTTCTCGACTGTAGCAAGGTCGAAGCCAAAGCGCCCATTTACCGAGCTGGCTTCCCTGACATAATCGGCGTAGGTATCGGCAAATTTAGCCACTTTTATACCTCACGATAAGGATGCTCGCTGGGGCCCGTCACCGTTTTTATCGTCTTCCCAGCCGGTAAACATGGATTTGCGCTCTCTCAAGAGGCGGTTCAAATCACGTTGAATGTCGTACTGGATCTCGCGGGCGATTCCAAGCACCAGCTTTCTGTCTGATGCTCTCTCCGGCGGATAACCGAGATCGATCGGTTTGTGTATGTTAATTAGCCACTTGACCGGCAAAGGAACAAACATGAGAGGAAAGGGTGCCCAGGGGAAGTTTAGGGTCATAGGAAAGAAGGGGAACTTCACTAGCCGGGCGATGGTTTTGAGATTAACCAAGTTGGGAAAGATCTCATCACCACCCACAGTGGCGACCGGTATCACCTTTGTCTGAGTCGAGATGGCAAGCTGCACGAATCCAGGGTGGAAGTCGTGCACTCGATATCTCTCGCGAAAGGTCTTGCCTACTCCGCGCAGGCCTTCGGGATAAATACCGATAAGCTCCTCGTCCTCAAGCAGCTTCTGGGCATTCGTCAGTGATCCGCGCACCTGCCCGGTCTCCCTAATCCAGGCGCCTAGGCTGGGAATGGTGAAGAACCAGTCTGTCACCAGATAGCGGATTCGCCGCGGGGAAGGGTGAGAATGCCCCATGGCCATAGTAATCATGGCACCATCAATGGGGATGAGCCCGGAATGGTTGCCGACCAGAATCGCCCGGCCCTGGTTGGGGATGTTCGTAAGCCCGTGGACCTGCGCCTTAAAGTAGTTTTCCAGGCAGAAGCGAAAAACAATGGACCACCTGGCCCAGGTTTCGAGATCGAAG
>CAYPBX010000386.1:0-3469 GCA_964409075.1 uncultured Candidatus Obscuribacterales bacterium | reverse complement strand
GGTAAATATCCCCGTCCCAGCCAGCACCGGTGCGCCTCAAGTTAGCATCAAGCCGATACCATTTTCCATCCTCTCCTTTCTGCCAACCACTTTGCGGCTTGCCTGCGCGATCCCGATACACAATCTCAGCCGGTCTGTCAGGCGCGCTATAGCGATTAAAGTCTACCTCCTGACCGTTGCGGTAGCGCAGGTTCCGCAGGTTGCCTGCTGTGTCAGTTGTAGCCACAGCATCTCCGGCGAGCAGTCTACTGAAGTGAATGTTGCCGTCTCCATGCACGCTGGCAGCTGCAGCAAAAGGCGGCTCAATCTCCTCAAGCCTGGTGACTCGGCGGTTGCCTCGCTGCGGGTCTTCCCGCTCCACCATTCCAAAATGGTGCCAGAGCCCATCAGCACGCCTCTCCATGACACCATCAAAGCGTCCATTCCGGTGAAAGCTAATCTTATTCGGCTCCCCTGTTTGCTGATCGTAATAAACCTGCACCCAGGCTGCACCGCCCGGGAGCACCTCAATAATGAACGGTCGGCCGCGTACTACTGGATTCTGGTGCCTGTTGTAACGCTCCCGAACGCGGGCATCGTTACCGGGGCTCCAAGCACCATCAGCATAGCGCCGGCGCAACCTGGTAACATGATCGCTCAGTGTGTTTGCTGGAGCCGGCTGCCTTTGTGGTCGAGGAGTTTGTGTTCTCTCCCCACCTGGCTCGATTCGTCCATCAGTAAGATTGGGCGTGACACGACCATCCGTCCCTGGCAGCCCTTGGCCATCCGGTACAGTCGGAAGCGTGCCGGAGTAGATCTGCCTGAGACGTGCCACCTCCTCGGCAGGCGCCTCGACTGTCGCCCCGGGAATTATTGCCAGATCTCCGCCTCGAAAAGCTATCTCCGGCTTGCTGGCATCAAGAGTAACGGCAGCAAAACGTTGCGGGTCTTCCGGATTGTCGGCAGCCATGCCAATGATGTCGAACTGCCCGAATCTGCCGGAAAGCTCCTCATCGCTATCCGTTGCCTGATTAAATCGCCGCAGAAAGGCTACATCCGCTTCGTCGTCCCCC
Organism: uncultured Candidatus Obscuribacterales bacterium; assembly: GCA_964409075.1. Lineage (GTDB taxonomy): Bacteria > Cyanobacteriota > Vampirovibrionia > Obscuribacterales > Obscuribacteraceae > CAYPBX01. The sequence goes on along the minus strand of CAYPBX010000386.1, from coordinate 2,417 downwards.
CTCTCGAGCTCCTGCCAGATCTTTGCGTAGGCTGATTCAGTCTGCCCGCTCTTTAGATCGCTCTTGATGTCCTCTATATACTCGGTTGGTTGGACTTCGTTATCACCCATCTGCTTACCTGTGCCGACTGGTCAGACCCGTGGTATTGCGCCTGTAGGTCATGTATACCCTCGCTGCTGTGGTTCCGAAGGTTTCCTTCATTTCTACACGCTATTGATCATCATTGGACATTTATTCTTAACTCTTCCGTACACCCCGTCCCTCGAGCGTCCCACATCTCAATCCCTCGGCTCAAGACGCTTGTTCGGAATCCCTTGTCTCTCTTGATGAAAGTGGAATCAGGGAGCACAGTGCTCATTTGCCAGCAGCCCGATCCGGAGAGTGTTTTTAGGGAGTCGAACCTATGCCTGAGAACTGTATTGTGAGGTGAGTTTCCCGGAGCCTCGAGAAGGATCACGGTAGATCATCCGCCCGAATCTCGCCGCTGTCAGTGGGGAGAATACGTACTAGATTTAGAATCTGCTGGGATCACCATTCTTTAACGCTCAAGGTTCTTGCTGTGTCTGCGTGTCCACATACGACCGCACCTGGGCAAGCGCAAAGTCCAAAGACAGCGGCACGCAGATGGGGCGGTTGCTGCTCTTCACCCAAGGGTCTGCCAGCACAAGCTTTTTGGTTTGAGCGTCAATGCCAGCCAAATCGAAGATCGCCCGGTCTACTGCCTGCTGGCAGTCCTGTTCGGCTAAAGCAAGCTCCTTAAGCCGGCGACAATAGCTCCTGTACGATTCACGTAAAAGCCCATCCGGCAAAGGTCTCTCTGTCCGGATTAAATCAACAAACGCGGCAGCATCACGCTGATAACGCATCAAGCCAGGTCCTGCATAAGCCGGTGAATCAGGATTGAGGGAATCCAGCTCTCGGGCAATAGCAACCGCACGTTCAGACTGCCGGCATACGTCGGCATAGGTCTTTTCGTCCGGATCAAGCAAGGGCAAGTTGCGCAGGTCGCCAATCTGGAAATTAACTGTAGAGTTGAGCACGCCGACCAGAAACCGCACCAGAGACGAGTTGAGAAAACCGAGCAGATAATCGAGGCTTATACGCTTGCTGAACAGCGCCGAGCTGGCGATATCAAATATGGCACCAGGACTGATAAGGCGAGCCTTGAAGCCGCGCGTGCCTATATATGAATAGGTCACGCCAGGACTGCCGTAGAACCTCTCCCCCGGCAGAGCTGCCGCCTGCCCGCGACTAACCCTGTACTCCCGGATCTCTTGCCCGTTTTCCCCCCAGCGCACCATATAGGGTGTCGTATGGTACCACTTGAGGTTGCCGCCCTTGTCGTAGGGACGCCAATCTAGCTTTTCGTCAGGCGGGACTTGCCAGTGATACCTGACAAAGCGCCTGTTCTCACAAGTGAACAGTCCGTTGGCAAGCTCAATACCGCTCTCAGGACTCTCCAGTGGTGGGTAATTCACAAACAGCCGAGCGATCGCTTGTGGGCACCAGAAGGAGAAGCGGCAGCCTGGCAATGCATGGAAACTCTCCGGGCTTTGACTGTATGGGGTCAGCGAATCAATGCCTTCCTTCTCTGCTTCCTGCCTGTCAGAGCGCGAAGCCACCCTGCGGCAGATGATGCCAGATTCAGTATCGCCTTGTCCATTTTTATCTCGCTCAGCAGAGAAGACAAGGATGGAATTGCTGATCTTCTCTCCAGCTGCACTGCCAAATGAGCCTGTTCCCAATTGCACCAAATCTGTTATCGAGCAGGTTGAGAGAAGCTCCCGTCTCAGCTTCTCATAACGCCCTATGGTCATGAAGCTTTGCTGGCAAATCATAGCTGCACGTCCCTGGCAAGCTAGCATACGCCTTGAAAGCTCAATAAAAGCCGCATAGAGATCGTAATGAGCCAAGTTGTAGTGCTTGCGAAGAAACGCTGAGACTGCCTTCGGCATTAAGCGATGGCTCAAGTACGGGGGGTTGGTGGCGACTGCGGTGAACTTTCTATTTAAGGCTGAGTCAACCAGGGGCTGGGCACCGTAAAGACCATAGACACTGAGCGAATCAGGAACATCCTTCAACCCCAGCCAGAGGCTCCCTGCTGAAGCGAGATCATGCTGATCCGTGCTTGGAAGCCCGAAATGAAACAGCTGGGGCAGCGGCAGCTCCCCCTCAGGAGCAAGCCGCCTGGCTGCCAACATCAGGCAGAGGTATGCCACCTCGGTAACGGGCTTGTCGATATCGCAGCCGAAAAGATGCTTATCAAGGACGGTGGCGACCGCGTCAGTTCCGGAAATACCTGTTGTTTGGCTTAGCCTGGAGCTCAACTGAATAAGCGCCTCCACAATCAGGTTCCCGGCACCGGAGGCTGGATCGATAAAGGCATAGCCTAACTCGATCTCTGCCCTGTCTCTTAT
>CAYPBX010000385.1:0-3478 GCA_964409075.1 uncultured Candidatus Obscuribacterales bacterium | reverse complement strand
GTTGACCAGGCGCATGAGTCTATCGGTGCTCTTTATGGTCAGCCCTACCCTTTTGAGTCCGGTCTCGGTAAGCTCGCCATAGCCTCCTTCTTGCAGAAGCTCGAGCATTCCGCTGATGGAGGTCAGCGGCGTTCTTAGATCGTGGCTGACCATGGAGACAAACTCCTCTTTCATCCTGGCCAGCTCCTTTTGCTCAGTAATGTCCTTAATGTTTATGACGAGTCTTTCGCCTTCTGCTGTCTTAAGGCTGCTCAAGGAAAGCTCCACAGGAAAATCTCCCCCCTGCCCATTTTTTGCCATCATCTCCAATGTGTGGCCGGCTGGCATCTGCCTCATATAGTCCAACAGCTTTCCTTGTAACCTGCCGGGATGATCTTGGAACAGATGGTCCACAGGCACGGTGATTACATCTTCCTGCCTCTGACCGAGCATCTTCTCACTGGCTGAGTTTAACGATTCGACAGACCCATCTTTGCCGACGACGATCAGCCCGACCGGCATGTTTTCAATGATGGAGCGTATACGTTCCTCGGATGCTTTAATCTGATCCAGTAACGCTCTCTCTTTGTCCGCGGCCTGAGTCAGTGCTGCTGCCATCTGGCGGAAAACCTTGTCCAGGTGAGCGATCTCATCTTTTCCGGACAGGGGCGGACGAAGTGGTTTTGACTCGGTGAGCCTGTATGTGTTATCTGCCAGAACTGCAAACCTCCTGGCGGTTGTGCGTTGAAAGTAGGCGACCAATCCCAGAGCAAGACACACATTAAAAGCAACAGTCACTACCAGAGCAAGCTTCATTTTCTGGTGAGCCTTCTCTTGCAGAGCTGGGCTCTCCTTCTCAATCTTGGTGGCAGCAGATCGGATAATATCCACCTCGTTTTTGAACTCATGCACAAGCGGGCGCAGCCTGTCGGTGTGCTGGAGCCCGGCTAGAACATCGCCTTTCTCGGCTATCTGCATTCCCTGGTCATAGACCTTCTTGGCGCGCAATATAAGAACTGTCAACTTCCTGGCTGCAGTGCCAGCCTGCTCCAGCTCGGCAATTCGATACTGTCTTGCGCCAGCCAAGATCAGCTGCTCCAGGCGCGACAGCTCTGCCGGCAGGGGCTTTATCGCCTGGTGGTACTGCGCAATGAATTCAGGATTGCCCGTGTAGCTGAGCTTGCCTACTGCCTTGATGGTCGAGGTTAAACTGTTGAGCACCCGGTCGAGTCCGTCAAGGATCTCTTTGGCGCAATGTTGCCTTCTTATGGTCTCCTCGGCTCCATTGAGCATCACCAGAAGAGCGCCGACAAAGGCCAGTTGAAAAACAAGTGGTATGGCAACCAGAATGAACCCTTTCTGCCACAGCCTGAAGTCCAGTTTCATCTAGCGCGGCTCCGGCTCAGGCGCTACCAGCTTGTAGCCGACGCCATGAACTGTTTTCACCATAGAAGCGGCGCCCTCCACATCGATCTTCTGCCGCAGCTTTTTTAAGGTGGTTCTAACAGCGTTATCTGTCGCTTCTGACTCAGAGGACCAGGCTCTCTCAATGAGCGCCTCGGCACTGAAGACCTGGTTGGGGTGCCGCATTAGAAAGGCCAGCAGATTGAACTCCTGCCTGGCCAGATGAATCTCCTGCCCGCCTCTCAGCACACGAAAGCTGGTTGGATCAAGGGTGAGGTCGCCTGCCGTAAGTGTGTTGGTGCCACCGCCTGTACCTCTTCTCAAAAGAGCCCTCACCCTGGCCAAGAGCTCTTTGAAGTGAAACGGTTTGGTAAGGTAATCGTCGGCCCCCGAATCAAGTCCCTCCTCCTTCTCGTCCACTTTTGTCTTGCCGGTAAGCATTAAAACAGGGGTGGTGCCGCCATTGTTCCTGAATTGCCTGAGAACCTTCGTGCCGCTCAAGCCGGGCAGATCCCAGTCGAGCACAATCAGGTCGTACTGGAAAACTTCCAGCCTCTCGGCAGCCTCCTGCCCGTCTCCCGACTCCTCCACCATATGGTGCTCGTGGCAGAGCCAGTCTGCCACGATACCTCTCATGTTGAGGTCATCTTCTACAATCAGGATCTTGGCCATCTCCACATCCAACGCTGAGCTTTCTGTCTAGATAGCATATTCCCCTTATATTGTTGATTATCTGACCCAGCCTTCAAGATTCAATCTTTCGGGGAATTCTCGTCATACCGGAGGGTAAAAGGGTGCAGAGCCGAATTGCTCAGTTTGCAGATGCTTGCGGCACATAGAGGCACTTGTGGGCCGGGAGCCCATAATCCGAAGGTCAATTAATTTCTACTGGCAGGCTGCTGTATGCGTTTTAGGCGATTTAAAAGCATAGCCGGCTCGGCAAGCCCCAAGCACGTAGAGAGCAGAAGGTACAGGGCAAGGGCGGCAGCGGAGGCCAGCACAAGCGAGATTAGCAGGCTTGCAAACGCTCCTGGCGGTAGCAGTGTCAATATCCAGCCGTGAAGGTGGAAGGCAACTAGTCCTGTTACTGCTGACAAAGCAAGCATTATCGTGACGGGACGGGTAAGCGTAAGGAGCCCCAGGCTACCAATTTTTGATCGCAGCGCCAGGGCAAGAAGGCTGAGGTTGAAGACCGTGACCAGCGTTGTCGCCAGCGCTATGCCTCCTATCCCCAGGGGTCCTACCAGGACCCAGTCGAGAAAGATTTTCACGAAGACTGCCAGGGTCGCGATGCGGAAGGGCGTGCGGGCGTCATGATGCGCATAGAAGACACGGGTTAAGAGGTCCCTGGCCACATAGAAGAAGATGGAGGGGACGAGAAAGAACAAAGCGGTCGAGACGAGCTGCCGGGAGGTTTCGTTGAACTGCCCGCGCTCAAAGAGAACCTGGATTATTGGACCTGGCAAGACCAGGAGAATGGCTGCCAGGGGCAGAGCCAGGAACCAGAGAAACCTGAGCGCGCGGTTAAGCTCGCCGCGCAGGTCCTCTACTTTCTGATCGGCGACCTGCTGGGTGAAACGCGGCAATATAGGTACAATCATGGCGGTGAGCAGGATTCCCAGAGGCAACTGGATGAGGCGGTTGGCATTGACTATGGCGGTCCAGGCACCTTCCTGAAGCTGCGAGGTGAAGAAGCTGTCCACGTATATGGTTAGCTGTCCCACGCCTGTGCTGATAGCTGCCGGCCAGAGCATGGCTGAGTAATCCCTGAATCCGGGCTGCGGACGCAAAGACAGGTTGAAGTTGAGCCTGGATTTGATGATGGCAGGAATCTGTACGAGCATCTGCCCGCAAGCTCCGACAAGCGTGCCGGCTGCCAGGCACAGGCCGCCTGCTGTATCGGCGAAGCAGACTACCGACACAATGATTGAGAGGCTTACAATTGCAGGCGATAGCGATGGCCAGAAGAAGCGACCGAACACGTTGAGCAGTCCGTAAGAGACTCCGATTACGCCTGCCAGCACAATGAGCGGTAGCATTATCTTCAGCTGGGAGAGGGTCTCTCCCCAGAGGAGCTGGCGGTAGTCCTGTGAAT